>CAYUBZ010000032.1:0-14205 GCA_964443205.1 uncultured Hyphomicrobium sp.
GCGCATCCTGCGCGACGAGGCGCTCTACGACATCGCCAACCAGGCGCCGACCAGCCCCGAGCAGATGAGCGAGCTCAGGACCTTGAGCGAGGGTTTCTCGCGCTCCCAGCGCGCCCGCGACATCGTCGAGGCGGTGAAGCGCGGGCTCAACCGCGACGTGAAGACGGTGCCTCCCGTCGCCCGTGGCCAGCAGCTGTCGGCGGAGACGACGGCGCTGATCGACCTCTTGCGCGTGCTGCTCAAGGCGTCGGCCGCCCGCCACCGGGTGGCGCCGCGTCTCATCGCCGGCTCCGATGACCTGGAGCGCATCGCGCTCGAAGCCCAACCCGATATCCCGGCGCTCAAGGGCTGGCGGCGGCAGCTGTTCGGAGAGGACGCACTGCGCCTGAAGCGGGGCGAGATCGCGCTGACGCTCAATGGCGGCGAGGTGGTTCCGATCCCGGCGCCAAAGAGGCAAGAGGCAAAAGGCATTGGGCAAGAGTAGGTCGATTTCTATCGCCTATTGCCTATTGCCTACTGCCTATTTCCCACTGCCTACCGTCTCCCCGGATCGTAGCCGTTCTTCTGGCGCCACTCGGAGAAGAAATAGGCGAGGCTGTCGTCGATCACGTCGGGCAGCACAATGCGCACGGTGACGAGCTGATCACCGGGCTCGGGCCGGCTGGCACTCTTGACGCCCTTGCCCTTCATGCGGAGCACGCAGCCCGAGCTGGTGCCCTTGGGGATCGTCAGCTGCACGCGGCCCGTGATGGTCGGCACCTCGACCTTGGCGCCAAGCACCGCCTCGTCGATGGTGATGGGGACCTCGACCAGGATGTCGTCGTCGATGCGCTTGAACTGCGCGTGCGGGCGTATGCGGATCTCGACCAACGCGTCGCCCGGCTCCGCCCCTCCGAGCCCGCGCGATCCCTTGCCCTTGAGGCGCAACACCTGGCCGTCGCTGACGCCGGCCGCCACGTTGAGATCGAGCGTGCCGCCGCCGGGGAGCGTGACGCGCTTGGTGGCCCCCTTGGCCGCCTCGAGGAAGTCGACGTCGAGCGTATAGCGGACGTCGTGGCCCTTGACGGCAAAGCCGGTGCGCGCGCTTCCGCGACCGCCGCCGAACACGTCGGAAAAGATGTCGCCGAACCCGAACTCCTCAAAGCCCGCCCCGGCGCCGGCCCGGGCGCCGCGCGCGTAGTTGCGGAACCCGTCGCGGCGCGGCTCGCCGCGTGCGTCGATCTCGCCCCGGTCGAAGGCGCGGCGCTTTTCCGGGTCGCCCAGGATCTCGTAGGCCGAGGACACCTTCTTGAACCGCTCGTCGGTGCCGCGGGTCACATCGGGATGCAGCTCCTTGGCGAGCTTGCGGAATGCCCGGCGGATGTCCTCATCCGAGGCGCTCTTGGGCACGCCAAGGATCGCGTAGGGGTCGTCAGCCATGGCTGAGGTGGTCCTGGTCGTTGCGGACGAAGAGAGCAATTTAGCAGAAATTGTGGCGTCCTGGAGCCGCGATCAAGGCTGTCCTTAGCGGCCGATGCGGATTTCGGCCTGGCGCTCCAGAAGCTGCGCCAGGGCGTCGAAGCGCCGGCGCAGGCGTTCCCCGTCCATTCCGGCATACGCCTTGGGGATCGAAAGGACCAGCTTGTCGCCGTCGTAGCGCAATGGCGTCTCGTCTATCACCCCCGCGACCCCGATGGACAGCATGTGCGCCACGCGGACGGCCGCCCCCACGATGCGGGCGCGCTTCTGCACCCGCTTGGAAGCAATCGCCTTCAGGCGCTCGGACAGATCCTCGCCGCGGCTCTGGCCCGCGCCCGCATGCCGGTAATAGATGGACAGCGCGAGGAAGGCGCGCCCCGAGTGATCGATGCCGGCGAGCGCGGCATGGGCCATGAGATTGAGGCTCTGCTCGCCGCGATAGTCGGGGTGCGAGCGCCAGCCAATGTCGGAGATGAGGCAAGCGGCGTAGCGCAGGCGCCGCTCCTCGGGCGTCTCCTTGGGGCCGGGCGGCTCAAAGAGCGCGTCGGTCCACTTGCACAGCTCCCAAGCGTGCTCGACCGAGCGGGAGCGCAGGCTCGCGTACTCCGCGCAGAAGCTCAACAGCGGGTCATTGCGGCGCTCATGTGCGGGGAGCAGGCTGAACAGCAGCCCTTCGCGAATGCCGAATACGGAGAAGATGACCTCGCTCGGCGCCACGGTCCGCAAGAGCCGCTCCAAGACGAGCGCGCCGTAGGGAAGCACCTCGCGCCGGGCGCGGGCCAAATCCTCGAACCCCGTGAGGCCCGAAAGCTTCTTGGTCTTGCGCACGAACTCGCAGAACTCGATCGCCTCGGCCGTGGGGATCGCGTAGCCGTGCGTGACGTGCAGGGGATAGTTGGTCTGCTCCATGTGCACCTGCGCGAGCGCACGCCAGCTTCCCCCAACGGCATAGAAGGGGCGGTCCTTGCCGTCCGCGAGCCAGGGGACGCCCGCCACCGCCTGGTCGACCACCGGCTGCGCCTTCTCGATCTTAGCGCCACTGGCATCGATGAGCCGCAGGCCGCCAACAGGAAGCGTGACCGCCTCCTGCAGCTTGTCGCGGGCAAGCTCGACGAGCTCCAGGCTGCCGCCTCCCAGGTCGCCGGCGATCCCGTCGGCGTCCACAAAGCCCATCATGATTCCTTGCGCGACGAGCCTTGCCTCCTTCTCTCCGGAGAGCACCTCGATCTTGGCGCCGCACGCCTTCTCGGCGCGCGCGATGAACTCGGGCCCGTCAGCGGCCTCGCGCACGGCCGCGGTGGCAAAGGCGCGCACGTTCTTAACCTCGAGAATGCGCGCAATCGCGCGGAAGCGTACGAGGGCTGCGAGCGTGCGCTCGACGCTCTCGGCGCCGAGGTGGCCGGTGGTGGCAACCGAGCGGCCGAGGCCGCACAAGACTTTCTCGTTGAACAGTGGCGTCGGCGCCCTGACCGCGCCCTCGTAGACGACGAGGCGGACGGAGTTGGAGCCGATATCGATCACGCCGAGAGGCTCGAGCTCCTGAAAACGGCGTCTCTCGCCGAACAACCGCTCCAAGCTCGTCAAGACGGGCCCCTAGTGTCCTGCATCAGTCTTTGCTCGGCAGGCTGAAGCGGGGCGGGAAATTCTCCTTCAGCGCCTGACCTCGACCCGAGAGACTCGGGTTGGTGAGGAAATACTGGTGGGCGTTGAAGGCTTCCTCTCCCTTTGCCGGCCTCAGTCGCTCCGAGGAGCCGTCCGGCTTTATGCGCCAGCTCTGCTGGTTGTCTTTCAGGTTCGCGACCATGATCTGGTCGAGCACCTGCTCGTGCACGGTCGGGTTGAGGATCGGCACCATGGCTTCGACGCGCCGATCGAGATTGCGCGGCATCATGTCCGCGGAGCTGATGTAGACAGCGGCCTTCGGCGAAGGCAACCCCTCCCCGCGCCCGAAGCAGTAAATGCGCGCGTGCTCCAGGAACCGCCCGACGATGCTTTTCACGCGAATGTTCTCCGAAAGCCCGGGCACCTCCGGGCGCAGGCAGCATACGCCGCGCACCACCAGATCGATGTGCACGCCCGCCCGGCTCGCCTCATAGAGGTGGGCGATGATCTGGCTGTCGACGAGCGCGTTCATCTTCATCCATATGGCGGCGGGGCGGCCGGCCTTCGCGTGCTCAATCTCCTCGTAAATGTGTGCGACGATTCGTTCGCGGATGCCATTGGGGCTCGCCGCCATCACCTCCAGCTCGGCCGGCTCGCCGTAGCCGGTGACGAAGTTCAAGATGCGGGTGACGTCGCGCACGATCGCGGGGTCGGTGGTGAACAGCGACAGGTCAGTGTAAACGCGCGCCGTCTGCGGATGATAGTTGCCGGTGCCGATGTGGCAGTAGCTCGTCAGGTCGGCGCCCTCGCGCCGCACGATGATGCCGAGCTTGGCGTGCGTCTTGAGCTCGAGGAAGCCGTAGACGACGTGCACGCCCGAGTTCTCCAGATCGCGGGCCCAACGGATGTTGGCTGCCTCGTCGAAGCGCGCCTTGAGCTCGACCACCGCGGTGACCGACTTGCCCGCCTCCACCGCCTCCTTCAATGCCTGCACGATGGGGCTGTCGCGCGAGGTCCGATATAGAGTCCACTTAATCGCCATGACGTTGGGATCGAGCACGGCCTGGCGCAGGTACTGCACGACGACATCGAAGGACTCGTAGGGGTGGTGGACGATAATGTCCTTCTTGCGCACCGCCGCGAAGCAGTCGCCGTTGAACTCGCGGATGCGCTCGGGGAAGCGGCCGTTGAACGGCTTGAACAGCAGGTCGGGACGGTCGGGGACGATGAGCTGGGCGGTGTCGGCGAGCGCTAAGAGCCCGTCCTTGACGAAGACCGCCTCCTCGCCCACCTCCAGCTCCTCCACCACGAATTTCTTGAGCCGGTTGGGCATCGCGGCGTCGAGCTCGAGGCGGATCACGTGGCCGCGGCGGCGGCGCTTCAACGCGCTCTCGAACGAGCGGACGAGATCCTCGGCCTCCTCCTGCACCTCGATGTCGCTGTCGCGCAGCACTCGGAAGGCGCCCTGGCTTTTGATGGTGAAGCCGGGGAACAGCTCGCCGATGAACAGGCCGATCATCATCTCCAGGCGGATGAAGCGCAATTCGGCCGGGTCCTCGGTGTCGGGTCCGCCCAGCCGGATGAAGCGCTCCAGCTGCCCCGGAATGGGAATGAGCCCGTTCATGGCCCGGCCGTCGCCGTCGCGCTGCATCTCGACGACAATGACGAGGCCGCGGTTGAGGATGAAGGGGAATGGATGCGCCGGGTCGACGGCGATCGGCGTCAGAATGGGAAACATGTGAGTCATGAACAGGCGCTGGAGCCACCCGCGCTCGGCCACCCGCAGATCTTTCGGCTCGAGGATGTGCAGGCCGGCGGCCGCCAATTTTGTTTTGAGCGTGCGCCAGCAGGCCTGCTTGTCGGCAACGAGACCGGCCGCAAAGCGATTGATGGCGCGCAGCTGCTGCGCCGGCGTCAGCCCGTCCTGGGAGAGCGTCTGCACGCCGGCCTGCACCTGGCCGTAGATGCCGGCCACGCGCACCATGTAGAACTCGTCGAGGTTGGAGGCCGAGATCGACAGAAAGCGCAGCCGCTCGAGCAGCGGGTGGCGCTCGTTCTGCGCCTCCTCCAGAACGCGCCGGTTGAACTGCAGCCAGGAGAGCTCACGGTTGTAGAACCGATCTGGACCCTCCGGCGGCCGCTCGCGCGGCTGCTCCGCCGGCGCCGGCTTCTCCCGAATCTTGTTCCTCGCGCTCGCCATCTCGATACTCCTCCACGCCGGCACCAGCGCAATCAGCGGTCAGAGTGCGACACCTTCATGACATACGCCGCGGACCGTAAGGTTTTCGTCAATCATGATTTTCGCTCAGAGTTGCAAGGGCCTCCGCGGCCAGGGGCCGAGTCACCTTGCGGTGCATGGCGAGCGCGAGGCGGTCGACCGCCGCCACGACACGGCTCGCCGCCTCCATCGACCGCTCCATGCGCAGGCTCAGGTACTCGATCACGGCCGGCTCGACGTCCAATTGGCGATCGCAAAAGAGCTTGACCAGCACCGCCTTGAGCAGCGCCTCGTCGGGGGAATGCAGCTCGACGACGGGCAGCGCCCGCAGGCGCGAGCGCAGATCGGGAATGTGCACCGCCAGGTCGCCCGGCGCGCTGCGCGAGGTCAGCAGCACCGACAGCTTGCTCTCGCGGGCGCGGTTCAACAGATGAAAGAGTGCTTTTTCGTCGCCGATGCCCCGGTCGAGGTCCTCCACCACCAGAGCGCCGCGGTCGGGGAGCGCGGCGACGGCGGCATCGTCGAGCTCGGCCGCGGCGATGAGCTGGCCCGAGGACCTGAGGCGCCAGACGTTGGCCAGGTGGCTCTTGCCCGCGCCCGCGGGGCCGAAGACGACGCAGGCGGGATGCGGCCACTCGGGCCAGCGGTCGATGAGCTCGACGGCTGCCGCATTGGAGCGGCTCACCAAAAAGTCCTCCTCGCCGAGCGCCTGGCGGTGCGCGAGGTCGAGGACGAGCTGGCGGGGCGCGGCGGTCATGGTGCGGACGGTCTCTCCGGGCGCGGCGGCGCGGCCACCTCCTCACCCTGATAGACGCCGCTGGAGAGATAGAGGCTGAGCGCGAAGCGGACGAGCACGCCGACCGCGGCCGCGATCGGCACCGCGACGAGGACGCCGACGAAGCCGAACAAGTAGCTGAATACGAACAGCGAGAAGATGAGCCAAACGGGGTGCAGCCCGATTTTGGAGCCGACGATGTTGGGGCTGAGGAACCCCGCATCGAGCACCTGCGCGCCGGCAAAAATGCCGATGACCATCAGGATCGGCAGATAGTCCGGCCAGAACTGCACGGTCGCGATGATGGTGGCGGTGATGAGCCCCAGCGCCCAGCCGACGAAGGGAACGAAGCTCAACAGCCCCGTTCCGAGACCCACCAGCAGGCCGTACTTGAGCCCGGCCGCGGTCAAGGTGAGCGCATAGTAGACGGCGAGCACGAAGCACACGGTTCCCTGTCCGCGGATGAAGGCGGAGACCGCGGCATTGATGTCGGCAGCGAGCCGGCGCAGGGTGGGCGCGTGCTCGCGCGGCAGCCAGGAATCGATCTTGGCAACCATCGGGTACCAATCCATCAGCACGTAGAACACCACCAGCGGCGTCACCAGCATGAGGGAGACGAAGTTGAACAGCGCCAGCCCCTGGCTCCACAGCGAGCCCGCGAGCGCGCCGGCCAGGCTCCCCCAGTTGTCGCCGAGCGTCTGCGAGGCACGGTCGAGGCCGGACTGAAAGGCGGGATAATGACCGCCGAGCCTTTCGCGCGCCCACGCTTCCAAGAGCGTTCTGAGGCGGGACAGCTCCTCGGGCAGCGCCACCGCGAACTCCTGGGCCTGGTTGAGCAGCAGCGGCACCAAGAACACCAGCGCGGCGGCGATCGCGCACACGAAGACCGCCACGATGAGCACGGAGGCCACAGCGCGCGACAGACCCCATTTGGTCAGCCATTCCGCGGCGGGATTGAGAAAGTAGGCGATCACGATGCCGGCGACGAAGGGGAGCAGGATGGGCCGCAAGAGCCCGATGGCGAGCACCAGCAACACCGCGGCGGAGAGCCAGAACAATACCTGTCGCTCGATACGCATCGCTTGAGCCCTCCCCATCAGCCTTGCGGCAACGGCCCTTCAGCGGGGCGCCCCCGTCGACTCATAGCCGGACATATGTAGCAGCCAACTGCGCAAATAGGCAGCGAGCGAGGCAACCGTCAGCGCACCCGTCACCCAGATGAGCACGAGGCGTACGTTCGCGAGCCCGAGGCCGAAGCCCGCATCGGCCAGCACCGTTCCTGCAAGAACGATCTGCGCCAGCGTGTTGGCCTTGCTGACGGCAAGGGGATGGATGCGCACCGGATTGCCCAGCAGCCAGGACAGGATGATGGCGGTCACGATCAGGATGTCGCGCGAGACGACGGCGATGACCAGCCACAGGGGCAGCTCACCGCCGACCCCGAGGGCCAGAAAGATGCTGACGATCAACAGCTTGTCGGCGAGCGGATCGAGATAGGCGCCAAGCTCCGTCGACCATCCGAACGATTTGGCGAGCCAGCCGTCGACGGCGTCCGATACGCCGGCGATGATGAAGGCAAAGAAGGCCGCCTGCGTCTGCCCCGTCACGAGCAGCCAGAAGACGAGCGGCACCAGGATCACCCGGCCGAGCGTGATGACATTGGGGATGTTCAAGGCTCGTTCCAGGTCTTCCGATCCGCCCTAGCAGGGGTTGGTCCCGAGCCAATTCGCCCGCGCCACCCATCAATGTTACCTGCAAGCACTGCTGCCCGCGAATTTGGACCCAGGAAGGCCCCGATCGCTCCGCCGTGCACTCAGTTGCCGGAGCGCAGGACCCAGCCGGCGACACCGCCTTGCAACGTTAGGCCCCGGTCATATAGAGCGGCCGCGAGCTTGTCGGGCCCCCCGGGATAGCGCAGCGTGAGGTTGGCGCCTTGGGCCGATTCCGCCTCGATCCTCAGATCGTTCACGCCGGGCATGTCGAGCAGCTGCCGGCGCATGTCGCGCCACTCTGCGAAGCTCGCGTAGTGCGCCTGAACGGCGATCTGCGGCCCGTGTGCGGCCGAGCCGATCCCCGACTTAAGGGCCTTCCAGCGGCCCTCGAGCACGCCTTGGCCGACGACGGCCGCCAGCTCCATCGTGTAGCCCGTGTCGCGGTCGAACACGCGGTAGCTGCGCTTGAGGTACAAAGGCCCGACGGCGTCGATGCCGGCCAGCGTCACATGCAGGCGCTTGGCGGCAGCGTCCGGCTCGGCGATCGCCAGGACCACGTAGGGCTTGCCGTATTCGTCCGCGAGGATGCGCTCCGCCCCACCGCCCCCATCCAGCAGCATCTTCAAGGTGTCGGCGTGAATCTCCGGCTTCAGACGCTGCAGATCGATGGGCGTCAGCGTGTGCTCCAGGTCGAGGCTCTTCCAGATGCCGATCCAGGCGCGCGCCGCGGCCCCATTGTCCACCGCCCCTTGCGCATTGCGCACCACCGGCACGACGATCACCTCGCGCGCCTGCTCCTCGACATAGGGAATGCCCTCCTGTCGCAGGACGGCGCGCACGGAGTCGGCGCGGAACGAGAAGTCGAGGCTGGCGATGTAGCGCGTTGTCGAGTTGCGCTCCGAGCGCACGGACACCCCCTCGAAGAAGTCGGACGACTTCAAGGACCCCAGCCGCTTGAGGCGGTCGTAGTTGGTCACCGGTACGACGCGCTTCAGCAGCGAGTGGAAGGCCGCCTGCTGGCCGTCGGCCAGAGCCTTCTCCTTGGCGGCCACCGCGTTGTCGGCCTGCGCGTCGACGGGATAGTTGCCGACCGTGTAGACCTCGTCGTCGGGGGCCGCCAGGGCGGACGCGGATAGGGCAAGCGCCGCCGCACCGGCGAGGCCCGCGCACAGAATTCTTAGTCGTTCAGCCCGCACGCACCTCTCCTTCCCCGCCTCCGGGCTTGCTTTGCGCCCAGAATCCTTTCGACTATCGCCGCCGGTTGCCCCCGATTTGCCCTGGGCCGGGCGAAGCTGCTAGGACGCGTCATCTCCGGCAGGCAATGGGGCAAAAGTTGGGTTCTCAACTGAAATGACAGAGCCTGGTCCGGAACGCAACACGCCCCTGACCTACCGCGACGCCGGCGTCGACATCGAGGCCGGCAACCGGCTCGTGGCGGCGATCAAGCCGCTCGCCAAGGCAACGCGCAGGCCGGGCGCGGACGCGGACCTGGGCGGTTTCGGCGCCCTGTTCGACCTGAAGGGCGCCGGCTACCACGACCCCATTCTGGTGGCGGCGACCGACGGCGTCGGCACCAAGCTCAAGATCGCCATCGAGACGGGGCGCCACGACACCATCGGTATCGATCTCGTCGCCATGTGCGTCAACGACCTGGTGGTGCAGGGCGCCGAGCCCCTGTTCTTTCTCGACTACTTCGCTTGCGGCGGCCTCGACGTCGACGTGGCGCGCGATGTCGTCGCCGGCATCGCCGACGGGTGCGGGCAGGCGGGCTGCGCGCTGATCGGCGGCGAGACGGCGGAGATGCCGGGAATGTACGCGGCCAAGGACTACGATCTTGCCGGCTTTGCCGTCGGCGCGGTGGAGCGCGGGCTCATTCTGCCACGCGGCGACGTTGCGGTGGGCGACGTCCTGATCGGGCTCGCGTCGTCGGGCGTGCATGCGAACGGCTACTCGCTGGTGCGCAAGCTGGTCACCGCGCAGGGACTTGCGTGGGAGACGCCCGCGCCGTTCGCGCCGGACAAATCACTGGCTGAGGCGCTGCTGGCGCCCACGCGCATCTATGTCAGGCCGTTGCTTGCAGCGATCGAGGCGACGGGCGGACCCGAGGGCACCATCAAGGCCTTGGCGCACATCACCGGCGGCGGCCTCACCGAGAACCTGCCGCGTGTGCTGCCCGCGACGGTTGCCGCGCGCATCGATCTTGCAACGTTTGCCGCGCCGCCGGTGTTCGGCTGGCTCGCCAAGGCGGGCGGCCTCGACGATGCCGAGATGCTCAAGACCTTCAACTGCGGGATCGGCATGGTGGTGGTCGCGGCCAAGGCCGAGGCGGATGCCGTGCTGGCAGCACTTAAGGAGGCCGGCGAGAGTGCCGTGGTGATCGGCGAGATCACGGCGCCGGGCGGAGCCCGCAGCGGCGCCAAGGGCAAGGGCGACGCCTGGGCCGTCGGCTATACGGGAACGCTGCGCTACACTCCCTGAATCTGCCGGCCGCAGGTGGATTGAAGATGACGCGCGGCAGGGAACGCCACGACTGGACCGACCCATAGCACCAACGGGGACCCAGCATGGAGGTGGGCATCGTCTATGTGTTCGTCGCCGCCGTGATCACGGCGGTGGCAACAGGCCTCGGCGCGCTGCCTTTCGTGTTCGTGCGCAACATCAGCGGCTGGTGGCTCGGCGTCGCCAATGCCGCGGCCGGCGGACTGATGCTGGGGGCCAGCCACAGCCTCATCGCGGAGGGAACCAAGCTCGCGCCCGATCGCGTGCTCATCGGCATCCTGCTGGGCCTTGCCGCCATCGTCGTCTCCAACCGGCTTATTCGCCGGCGCGGCCCCGTCGACATCGCCGACCTGCACGGCGACGGCGCCGCCAAGGCGCTGCTGATCCTCGGCGTGATGACCGCGCATTCGTTTGCGGAAGGCGTCGGTGTCGGCGTGTCCTTCGCCGGCACCGCCGAGCTTGGCGTCTTCATCACGACGGCGATCGCCATTCACAACATTCCCGAGGGCCTCGCCATCTGCCTGGTTCTGATTCCGCGCGGCACCTCGGTTTGGAAGGCATCGTTGTGGAGCATCTTTACGAGCCTCCCGCAGCCGCTAATGGCGGTGCCGGCCTTCATCTTCGTGCTCACCTTCCAGCCGCTGCTGCCGGTGGGTCTCGGAATCGCGGCCGGCGCAATGATCTGGATGGTGTTCTCGGAGCTGATCCCCGACGCCGTGGAAAGGACCTCCGGCGGAACCGTGGGAATCGTCGTGACGCTCGCCATGGTGGCGTTATGGGCGTTCCAGCAGCTGGTCCTCGGTCAGGGTTAGGTGTTTGGTGTTGCTTGTCGCAGTCCCCATTCTCTATCTCACGCTCATGAGCTTGACGTATGCCAGCAAGGACGGGATTCCCATGGCTGCACTGAAACGGATCGCGCCCGCCGACATCGAGAGGGCAATCCTCGCGCCGGCTTCGGTTTTTGCCGGGCCCGAGGAGGTGCTGGAGCACGACGAGCTGACCCGGGAGCAGAAGATCGAAACGCTTTGGCGTTGGGAGTACGACGCCGCCGAGCAGGCCGTTGCGCTGGAGGAAGGCATGCCCGGCGAGGAGAGCGATCTGCAGCGGCGGGTCCTGCTGGCGCTCGGCACGCTCGTGGGTCCGATCGACGTCGAGCACACAGGCCCCACGAAGCAGCACGGGCTGGCGCGCCCCGGGAAAGATCGGCGCTAGGCTGGGGCGCCAAGGTACGCGGCCGAGCTCCGGCTGTGACATGCTCCCAGTCCCTTTGATAATCCGCACGGAGAGCACGATGGCCGGACAGTCCTTCCTCGACGACGTCAACCGTCAGTTCGATGCGGCCGCCCGTTTCGTGCCCATGCAGGACGGCCTCGCCGAGAAGATCAGAGTTTGCAACGCGACCTACGTGACGCGCTTCGGGGTGCGTCTGCGCGGGCGCATGGAGACATTCATCGGCTGGCGCGCGCTGCATAGCTCGCACTTCACGCCGGCCAAAGGCGGCATTCGCTATTCGCCTGACGCGGACCAGGAGGAGGTCGAGGCGCTCGCGGCTCTGATGACGTACAAGTGCGCGCTGGTGGGCCTGCCCTTCGGGGGCTCCAAGGGCGGGCTGCGCATCGATCCGGAAAAATGGGAGCGCATGGAGCTGGAGCGGATCACGCGCCGGTTCACCCAGGAGCTCGCCCGCCACAACTTCCTCGGTCCCGGCCAAAACGTCCCCGCACCCGACATGGGCACCAACGAGACGACCATGGTGTGGATGGCAGACGAGTACCGGCGCTGGTCCCCCACCGATATCAATGCCCTTGCCTGCGTGACCGGAAAGCCGCTCGCGATGGGCGGCATCGAAGGGCGCATCGAGGCGACGGGGCGCGGGGTGCAGTTTGCCGTGCACGAGTTCTTTCGCAGCGAGAAGGACCTGGCGCGGGCGGGCCTTGCTCCTCCCTTGGCGGGCAAGCGGGTGATTATCCAAGGCCTGGGCAATGTCGGCTACCATGCCGCGAAATTCTTGAGCGAGCAGGATGGCTGCCGCGTGGTCGGCGTGATCGAGCGGGACGGCGCCGTGTGGTCGGACAACGGGCTGCCCATCGAGCCGCTCAAGCAGCACCTCTCAGCGACAGGCGGCGTCAAGGGGTTCCCGGATTCCCAGTTCATCGCGGACGGCGCCTCGGCGCTCGTGCGCGACTGCGACATTCTCATCCCGGCGGCGGTCGAACGCGTGATCCACGCCGGCAACGCGGCGCAGGTGCGCGCCAAGCTGGTCGTCGAAGCCGCCAACGGTCCGACGACCTTCGAGGCGGACGAGATCCTGCGCGAGCGCGGAATCGTCGTGCTGCCGGATCTCTACGTCAATTCCGGCGGCGTGATCGTCAGCTACTTCGAGTGGGTCAAGAACCTGACGCACATTCCCTTCGGCCTGATGGAGCGGCGCCATCACGAGGCGAGCCACCAGATCCTGGCGCGCTCGCTGGAGGCCATGACGGGCACGAACTTCCCCTTGGAGACGGCCAGCTCCTTCCTGCAGGGGGCGCGGGAGATCGATCTGGTCCGCTCCGGGCTCGACGACATCATGCGCTCGGCGTACGGGCAGATCAGCACTATCTGGAACGGGCGGTCCGAGATTCCCGATCTCAGGACGGCGGCCTATTCGATCGCCATCAACCGCTGTGCCGACGCCTACAGCGCCATCGGCATTTAGCGGGCCTGTGGCGCGCCGCCGCGGCGTGCTAAGGGGGCGCCATGACCACCAAGAAACGAGTCGGCATTCTGATCTCCGGGCGCGGCTCCAACATGATGGCGCTGATCGAAGCCGCGCGGCAGCCGGCCTACCCGGCCCAGATCGCCTGCGTCCTCTCCAACCGGCCCGACGTGGAAGGTCTCAAGACGGCCCATGACGAGGGCGTGCCGACGCGGGTGATCGATCACACGACGTGCGCGAGCCGCGAGGCCTTCGAATCCGAGCTCGATGCGGCGCTTTTGTTGTTCGGCGTAGAGCTCGTGGCCTGCGCCGGCTTCATGCGCCTCATGACGCCCGGCTTCGTCACGCGCTGGCACGACCGCATGCTCAACATCCACCCATCGCTGCTGCCGGCCTTCCCCGGGCTCGACACGCACGAGCGCGTGCTCAACGCCGGCGTCAAGATCACGGGCTGCACCGTCCACGTGGTGCGCCCCGCCATGGACGACGGCCCCATCGTCGCCCAGGCGGCGGTCCCGGTGCACGACTCGGATACGGCCGAGAGCCTCGCAGCCCGCGTGTTGCAAGCCGAGCACCGCCTCTACCCCCACGCGCTGGCCCTATTTGCCGCGGGCGAGGTGCAGATTGGCGGTGGAAAGGTCCGCGGGCCGCAAGTCCCGGTTAACCAAGACAAAGCTTTGTTTTGGCCCCCCCTCCGCTGAGGCAGCGGGGGTGATCCAAATCAAACGCCAAAGCGCCAAAATAGCGCGGAAACACCTGGCCGCATGGACACTTGCGGCGCCGAGGTGCTAGGCAATTTGCAGGCTTGCGGGGGAGTGGGAACACGCGCCGGGTCAACGCTTCGCGCCCTGCGGGTGCGCCGCCTGGTTTACATCCCGTTGGCTGGTACTGGCTTATAGCAGAACGGTTGCACGGCCTTCCCGCCGGGAGACGACGTCATGACCGCAACGGCAAAGCAAACCGCACCCGTTGACGCCCCTGCGCACACGCAAGGCTTGGGCGAGGAATCGAGCATTTGGTTCAAGCTCACGCCGCTGCTCAAGGGCGGGCTCGAGAACCCGTTGCACATCCTCATGCAGATGGCGGAGCGCTACGGCCCGGTGATCCCCATCAATCTCGCCAACCAGCGCATCGTGCTGCTCTCCGAGCCCGAGCACTTCAAGTACGTGCTGGTCACCAAGGCCGATTCCTACGTCAAGTATTTCGACGGCCTGAAGCCGATCTTCGGCAAGTCGATGATCAC
>CAYUBZ010000033.1:0-13869 GCA_964443205.1 uncultured Hyphomicrobium sp.
GTAAGGCGGAGCGCGCCGCGGCGCTGTTCCGTGCGGAACATGGCTGGTTTTTCGCGACCGGGGATAACGGGTCGGCCCTCCGCGTTTGCGAAACTAATCCCCGCCCCTCGCCACGCCCTTACACTCGCGTCCGCCCGTTCCAACGGCCAGGGGCGCAGACGTGCGCTGGCGGACTTGTGCGGAGCGGGCCGGCGCATTGGGCGGAGACCGTAAGCTGCTCCGAGTCCCACCTGCCGCTGAGGCGAAAATCTCAGTGACGCCCTGGACAAGGGATGCAGTTCAGGGAATGGCGGCGGACAGCCCATGTGCCTGTGTGGGGCGGCGATGGCCGCATCCAACTCTCGACCAAAGTGATGGGCCAGACCCGCCCCGCTCCCTGGTCTTTGTCTTTCAAACCCTCGGGCAGAGATGCCGCGAGGCCAAAGGCGTGTGAGCCCGATGATACCAGATGGCTACCGGCTGCACGACGACGCAATGGCGCCGCGCAAGCTTCCCGGAATCGGCGGCGCCGGCTGATAGCCCTGGCACAACGTGCCGATGGTGCCGCCGTCGGTTTCCGCACCGGGGACGCAGTAAAGCCCGCTGCCGTCAGCTTGCGGCGTGAAGCGCACGCCGTGCGCGCCGCTCGCGTCCTCGTCGAGCAAGGCGTCCAGATAGTTGAGCGCGTGGATGCGCGCCGCTCCCTTGTCCCCGCTGAGCCGTCGCGGGCGATAATGGGTGTCGGTGACGGGGATCGCCTCCAGCGCACGCACCTTGAGCTTGCCGTCTGCGGCCTTCTTCAAGTGCACGCGCGCCATCAGGCCGTGGTCGCGGCAGATTCCCTTTGCGGTCATGTCGGCCGTGCCGTGGTGCAGGAAGTTGCCGAGCCCGTAGAAGATGAGCGAGCCGCCGGTGAGCTCCACCCCGCGCACGACGTGCGCATGGTGGCCGACGATGAGATCGATATGATCTTCGAGCGCGGCTTGGCGCCGCCATTCGGCGATCTGCTTGCCATCCGTGCGCACCCGGCCTTCGATGCCGTAGTGGATGGAGAGGATGCGGTACTGCGCCGGTGCCGCGGTGAGGCGTTTGCGGACGAGGGCGAAATCGTCGTCGAACCGGTAGGCGATCTGGCCGGGCTTTTCGGGACCGGCGCGGTGGCGCGCGAGGTTGTTGGTGACGATGCCCATGGCCGCAAACGCGATGTCGGAGCCCTTGACGTTGACGCGCTTCGGGCGGCTGGCTTCCTCGCGGTTCATGCCGATACCGGCGGCGACGGCGAGCCGCTCCGCCTCGATGGCACCGACGTGCTTCAAGGTCTCCTTGAGGCCCGGCACGCCGTAGTCCATCGAGTGGTTGTTGGCGAGCGAGATGAGATTGAATCCGCGCCCCACCAGATGGCGCAGGCCATTGGGGTGGGTGCGGAAGTTGAATGGCCCGCCTTGGCCCTTGGTGTCGCGGGGCAGATCGTTACGGTCGGTGACCACCGTCTCGAGGTTCATGAAGTTGAGGTCGCCGTTGATGTCCTCGGCGATCAGCGCCGTGGTTTGGTCCCAGGTCTGGAAACCGCCGCGGCGCACGCCCGTCGCCTGGACCGGCTGGTTGTTGCGGTTGAGGCCGACGTCGCCGACCAGCACTATTGTTACCTCGTCGCCGGCACTTGCCCACCCGGGTGCGGCGGGCGTCGCCGGCAGGATGGCGGCAAGCAGCAGCGCGGCGAGACGCGCGGCGGCGGAAAAAGCAGGGGTTGGATATTTCATCGGGAGCATAAGGCCTGCCGACTTTGGCGCCGGCAGGGCAGCAGCTCAGAGCTCGACCGCGCCCTTGTGTTTCGCCTTTTCCTCGGGCTCGACATGGATAACGACCTCGGCCCCAGCGATCTCGGCCTCGATCGCAGCCTCCAAGCGGTCGCAGATCTCGTGGGCGGCCTCCACCGTCATGCGGCCCGGTACGACGAGGTGGAACTCGATGAAGGTCGCCGGGCCCGCCGTGCGCGTGCGGATGTCGTGCGCCTGCAAGGCGCCGCCCGCGTTGGTCTTGATCGCCTCGCGGATGCGGGCCTCGATCTCGGGCGTCGCGGCCTCGTCCATGAGATGGCTCATGGACTGGGTCGCCAAGTCGTAGCCCATGCGCAGGATATTGATGGCGACGGCGCCGGCGAGCAGCGGATCGAGGATCGACCAGCCGGTGAGCGTCGCCAGGATGAGGCCGCCGAGCACGCCGACGGAGGTAATGACGTCGCTCAGGAGATGGCGGCCGTCGCCCGACAGGGCCGGCGACTTCCACGTGCGGCCGAGGTTGATGAGAAGCCAGGCCCAGCCGCCGTTGATGGCGGTCGCCAGGCCATTGACCATAAGCCCCTGCGCCGGCTCGGTGAGTGCGCGCGGATTAAGGAGTGCGCCGTAGGCCTCGTGGAAGATGAGAAGCGCCGCGACGATGATCAGCGCGCCTTCCAGCACGGCCGAGAAGTACTCCGCCTTGTGATGCCCGAACGGGTGGCGCCGGTCGGGGGGGTGCGCACCGACGCGGATGGCGATCAGCGCGGCGATGGCGGTCAGCACGTTGACGATGCTTTCCAGCGCGTCGGAGAACAGCGCCACGCTGCCCGTCATCAGGTAGGCCACGTACTTGATGCCCATCACGGCAAAAGCGACGGCGATGCTGGTGGCGGCGACCAGCTGGTGCTTGTTTTGAGGGAGAGCGATCGGGGCCATCTGTGCCGTCACGACAAACACGGTTGGGGCCGCGTTGCCAAGCCCGCGCCCGCCCGCGAGCCGGCGCATGCAACCTTTTCCACACTCTGGAGGCGCCGAGCCCTCCCGCCGGTGGCGCGAATCTGATGGGGAGGCATGGGACGCGCAGTGCTCCAGGGGCCGGCGCGTGCTCGAAGCTGAGCGGGAGGGCACGCGCCATGGCCAACTTTACCACGCACATCGTCGTCGGCACCATCGTGGCGGGGAGCCTTGCCACCCTGACGCTCGCCGCCGACGCAATCGCGCCCGAAAACCTCGTCGCCGTCACCATGGCGGGATCGGTGGGGTCGGTTCTGCCCGACATCGACCTGAAGGACTCGCGCCCCAGCCGCGCGCTTTTCGCCGGACTTGCGATCTTCTTCTCCTTCGCCGTCCTGTTCCACTTCGCGCCCCGCCTGTCGATCGCCGAGATGTGGCTGTTGTGGGTCGGAACGCTTTTGTTCGTGCGTTACGGGCTGCATACGGTCTTTCACAAGTACGCGGTGCATCGTGGCATCTGGCATTCGATTTCCGCAGCGATCGTGTGCTCGCTCGCCACGGCCATCGTATTCTACTACGCGCTGGGCCGGCCCGACGGCGTCGCCTGGCTTGCCGCCGGGTTCGTGTTCGTCGGCTTCCTGACGCATTTGATCCTCGACGAGATCTACTCGGTCGACGTCATGGGAACCCATATCAAGAAGTCGTTCGGCACGGCACTAAAACTCGTCGATGTCCGCCACCCCGCCGCGACGAGCGCGATGGTGATCGCCGCGGTGCTGCTCTTTTTCCTCACCCCGTCGATGGGCACCTTTGTCGAGGGGATCTCCTCGCGCCCCATGTGGGCGGGATTGGAGCAGCGGCTGTTGCCACAGGACAAGTGGTTCGGCGTCTTAGTCGAGCGCGGCAGGCTTGCTGCGGCTCCGGCCGAAACGCCGCTGCAGGCAACGGGCTCGTTGCCGGCGTCCTCCCAAGCTGACACATCCGGAAAAACCGCGCCGTAACGGGTTGGAGAGAGCGCCAGCCTCAGTGCGGGCGGCGCTGCGCGAGGCCGGCCAGATACGTTGAGACCAGCTCGTCGATGTGCGACGCGCCCGTGGCGCCCGTCACGGGGGAGAACTTATCGGCGGCCGCCAACGAGGTCATGCCGTGCACGCCCACCCACAGCGTGCGGGCCGCGTGCTTTTTCGCGCCAGAGTCGGTGTCCGTGAGGAGCGGCGCCAGCGCGGACTCCAACGGCACCAGCAGGCTCTCCAGCTTCGCCTGATACCATCCCGGCAGGCCGCGCCCCGCCGGAAGCCTGTGCTCGATGAGAAGATTCCAGAGCTTGGGCCTCTCCTGCGTGAACGCGAAATAGGTCTTCGTCAGCCGGCGAAGCCGCTCCTGAGGCGTGCCTGTTGCGTCGGTCTTGGCCAGCCGGTCGGCCAGCCGGTCGAGCAGTCGCGCCTCGATGGTGAGCAGAAGGTCATCGAGATTCTCGAACACGTTGTAGAGCGTTCCGGGTGAGTAGCCGATCCGCTTGGCGATCTCGCGAGCGGACAGCCCCTCGAGACCGTCCTGCTCGACGATTTCGGTCGCCGCTTGGATGATGAACTCCCGCAATTCCTCGGGGGTATGAATGGATCGCCGACCCATGTGCGTGCTCTTACCCCGCTCAGCTCATTTGACGACGGACGATTCTCAACCATAGGACGGCTGGGGCGTCCGGCAAAGCCATCTGCGATAGTGCGTCAACGGATTTTATGCCAACTGAAGAGGGCGAACAATGTAACCGGCAGCCCCGCCGACGGGCTCGCTGCCGGGTGCTGCCTCTTGGCAAAAGGAGCGCGTTGCCATGCGGGTCAACCGCAGTTCAGGGAGCTGCAGTTGTCTCCCTTGACGTAGTCCACGCAACTGTTGCGCGGGCTATGGATCGACTTCTCGGTCCACGTCATGTCGCCGCTCATTCCCGGAACGAAATCGGCAAAGAGCGGTTTGAAGCCGTAGGTCGATTCGACCACGATGGCGCTGCCGCCCTTGCCAATCAGACCGGATGGAAGCGCATACGTCTGACATTTGTCGGGGACGCTCTGCCCGTTGTAGGAGTACTTCCACTCGACGCGTGTGTCGTTTGCATCATCGGGAGAGGCCCGCACCGAGAAGACTCCGAGCTTCAACGTGGACGCATCGTAAGGCTGCATCAGGTGCTTGATGGATTCCATCATGCCGGCCAGATTGGCCTGCGCGTCCGGGTCCGAAGTCCCGAGCCACTCTTCCCGCGCCACGAGGTCGCTGGCGGTCGCGGTCGCCATTGCAAACTGGCGGTGGACGTTGATGGCTCGCCCCATCTCGATGGTCCCGAGAAGCATCAGCAGCAGGATCGGAACGAGGTACGCGAACTCGACCGCCGCAGCGCCTTGCGAGTCGTGCCATAGCCGGCTCAGTGCATCGCGAGCCTGAAGCGAGGCTTGGGGGGAGGTGACAGCACGCATAACAACCTCACGCAGTCTTAGGGTTCCACGCGACGCGATTGGATTCGCATTTGGCATCAGGAGTAGGGCTCGGTACGGAAAGCTGTCGCGGCTTGAAGCACCGCGGCGCCCGAGCCGTCGGTGTTCTTGCCGAGTTTGAGGAGTTTGAATGATTTCGCCAGATCCCACTCGTAACACAAGGTGACGAGCACGACCTGACTTGCCTCACCGGTGTAATCGGCAATCTCGTCGTCCGCCTCGCCGGTGGACGCCGCCAAATTCTTGTCCTCGTCGAGACAGGAGTCAGGCGTGATGCCGCTCCAGCTCGATGCGTTCTGCACGAGCACGCGCAGCTTATCGCAGTCGATGTAGGTACCGGCCTCGTCGCAGACCAGTTGCTTGAATTCGCCGACGGTGAGGGCGCCCTTCTGCGCTTGCCCGGTGCGAATCTGGCGGGCGGCGGCTTCGGCGCCGTGCTCGAGCGAGTTGGTGGTGAAGAAGTAGAGTCCCACGCCCAATATTGCCATGACGAACAGGAAGAACGGCACCGCCACGATGCCGAACTCTACCGCTGTTGCGCCCCGCTCGTTGCGGAGCCAGTTCCGGGCTTTCCTGCGCGGCGCAGGCAAGACCCGTTCGAAGGGGTGCAAGGACAAGCGCATTTGCGATATCTCGAACGCACATCAACTTTGTCTACAGACGTGAACATAGCTTTACGTCTATGAATTATGTATTGCGCGGACCGCAATTGAGCACTTTCGGTAAATGAAGACTTAAGCTTGTTTGAGAGTCGCAGCGCGCAGGGCGAAGGCGCCGCCCGCGCGAGCCCCACCAGCCCATGGCGTGCGCGGCGTCTGCGGCAGGGATGATATGCTATTGCCCGGAGGACTGTGCGCTGGTTGCGGCGTTGCCCGTCGACACGTTGGTCTTGCTTTGCGCCGCCTTGGCATTCTCCGTGAAGTATCCGGTCGCGTCGCCGATGGTGATGGTGGGCGAGCAGCTCGGTGTGCACGTGTAGGATTCCCGCTGCGCGCCCTTATAAAGCATCACCATGCGCTGATCGTCGCGCTCCACGATGACCCGCTGGTCCTGGATCACGTTGCGCTGGGCGTCGAGGGCAATGATGTTGGTGATGCCGAAGGTCTTGCCGGTCACGACGAGCAGGTTTCCGCCTTGAATGGTCACGTCCGCGATCGAGGGGTTTCCGATGATGACCTCGGTGGCGGGGCGCGGCAGGCGAATGAGCTGCGACTGGTCGTAGCGGACCATCAAGTCGCCGGCGCGGGCCTCATGACCGGTGAGAGCTGCAGCTGCCGCGAGGCAAATAACAACGGCGGCTGCCGTTCTGCACGACGCTGTCAGGCGGTTCATCGTCTGCTTGGGGAAGGTCATGATGAGGGGCATGGACGCGGACACGAGTTGCACTCTTGTGCCGGCATTACCTCAGGAAATGGTGAAGGAACAGAAAACGGGCGATCGAGATTGGAGGGGAATTCCGGGGGCGCGGTTGGATCAGGAGCGCCTTTCGCGTGCGATGCGCCGTCAGGAAACATTGCCGCCCACGCCCCGGGTGGAATGTTTGGGAGTTTTGCAGTGTAGAATTGAATGCAGCGAGTATTGTTGCCGCGCCCTATTGAATTAAAAGCAAGGTGGGAGCCGAAAAACGTAAGTATACTCCGAAAATGTCTTCTTCTGAGGGTAGCGTTGTCAGCAGCTGCTTCAGCAATGCCTCGAAAATCGATTTTTATCAATTGCAATCGAAGTGATTAACCGAACGTTAGGACGTCTTTACGATGTTATACCGGTGTTTTACCTGGATTTAATATATGATGGCGCAATCTCCCTTTAGTTCGGCGGCATGGACTTGCTCCTCGGCCGGACAGGAATGCATTCCGAAAGTAGAACTGGGAGAGTTGTCATGAAAACCATCCTCAAGCGATTCGCGAAAGACGAATCCGGTGCGACGGCCATCGAGTACGGCCTCATCGCCGCGATCGTCGGTGTCGGCATCATCGTTGGTCTGGGCGCGGTGCGCGACGGACTGAACGACCTGTTCAACAACGTCAGCGATACGCTCGCCGAGCAGTGAGGCCGGCGTAGCCGGCGCGGTAGGGACCCTGCCGCGCGCGCTATCCGCAAGCCACCCGGTGCTGGAGCGCCGGGTGGCTTTTCATTGCGCCCAACCGTCGGATTTAGGCTCGCTTAATGTCCGTGCAGGACATTTGCACTCGGTTCGGCCGGCGTCGGGTAGGCTTGGGAGATGTCTGGGGTGTTGGAGTCTTCGCTGCTCTTCATCTTTCCGTTCGGCATGGCATTCGCCGCCGTGACGGACCTGCTGACGATGACGATCCCCAATCGCCTGACGCTCGGCCTGTGCGCGGCGTTTCTGGTTGTCGCGCTCGTGGCGGGCCTCTCCTGGCAGGAGATCCTGAGCCATCTGGCGGCGGGGTCGTGCATGCTGCTTGCGGGCATAGTGCTGTTCTCGCTGGGGTGGGTCGGCGGCGGCGACTCCAAGTTGCTAGCGGCGGCCTCGTTATGGCTCGGCTTCGAGCCGATGCTGCTGTTCCTGGGCTACGTGGCCATCTTCGGAGGCGCCTTGGCGATCGCGATACTGGCCTACCGCAGCGTCCCCGCGGGGGCCCTGCCGCTGCCCGGCTGGGCGGCGCGGCTCCACGCCAAGGGCGAGGGCATGCCCTATGGGGTGGCGATCGCGGCCGGAGCGTTGATGATCTATCCGTCGACCAACTGGTACGCGGCGCTCGCCAGCTGACCTGGCGCGGCACCAAAGGTCTCCGAGGTCGCGCGGCAAAGCGTCAATCCGCGACGCCGGTTAACCTTGCGTTGACGATTGTACTGCAACGTCATGTTGGAGCTGGAGGCCGAATCTCGGCTTGAAAAGGTCGTTGTCGATGAAACGAGCGCAACTGATCGGATTTTCCGTCGCCGGAGGTGCAGGCATTCTTGCGTTCGTTCTTATGCGATCGATCGTCAGCGGCCCCTCGGAGCCGACACAGGTCGGCGTTCCTGTAAATGCAACCCAAGTTCTCGTTGCTCGCAACAACATTTCCCTGGGCGAGATGACGAAGGACAACGATTTTCGCTGGCAGACCTGGCCCGCCGATTCCGTGACGCCCTCGTTCATCACCAAGGCGCAGGGCGCTGCCGGAATGCGCTCGGTCTCGGGTGCGATCGCCAGGGCGCCCATTCTCGCGGGCGAGCCGATCACGCGCAATAAGCTGATCAAGGCGGGTGAGGGCGGTGTGCTGGCCGCCATCCTTCCAGGCGGCATGCGCGCCATCTCCACGCGGATCAAGGAGGAGACGGCCGTCGGCCGCCTCATCCTTCCCAATGACCACGTGGACGTCATTCTCACACGGCGCTTGCGCGGTCCCAACGGCCAAGAGCAGCACGTCAGCGACACGTTGTTTCGCAACGTGCGCGTCTTGGCGATTGGCCAACAGCTCGAGACGAAGGAAGGCAAGAAGTCGACGGAAGGCAGCGCCAACACGGCGACGCTCGAGCTCAACCCTCGTCAGGCAGAGACGCTCGCCCTCGCGAACTCGATGGGCGAGATCAGTCTGTCGTTGCGCAGCATCGCCGATGCCGATCCCAACGGGCCAGGCCCCGGCGGCGACGGTCTCAACAATGAGCGCAGCACCGGTGTACGCGTCCTCAAATACGGCGTCCCCACGCGTGCGTATGGCGTGAACTGAGTGCAGTGATTCCGTTTCGGCTGTCGAAAAGGTATTCGATAATGCGAAAGACCCTCAAGTGGGTTGGCGCGAGCATGGCCGCGATCCTCATCGCCGGCACGGCTGCGACGGCTTACGCACAAAGGGCTGAAACGCGGGGCAGGCCGGATCTTCAGGTCAGCCGCGATTCGGTTCTGCGCATCCCGGCAAACGCCTCCTTTCCTCTCTCCAAGCGGATCGATCTGGGGATCGGTCGCTCGATCGTCGTGCAGTTCCCCATCCCGCTCAAGGACGTGCTGGTTTCCGATCCGCAGCTCATGGATGCCGTGGTGCAGTCCTCCGATCGCGTCTTCCTGATCGCCAAGAAGCAGGGACAGACCAACGCCTTCTTCTTCGACGAGTACGGCCAGCAGATTCTCACGCTGGAGGTGGCGGTGGGCGCCGACCTCTCGGCCCTCGATCAGCTGCTCGCCCGGCTCCTTCCCGGGTCCAACGTTCACAGCGAGATCGCTGGAACCGCGGTCATCCTGACAGGGTCGGTGCGCACGCCCATAGATTCCGACCGGGCCGCACAGATCGCGGCACAGTTCGTCGCCGCCAACGCCGGCAGCATTGCAGCGACGGCTTCCGTCGAGTCCACCACCACCACCTCGACTACCGAGCCGGCGAATCTGGGCGCTGGGGGTGCGACCTCGACCTACGGAACTCAAACGCAATCCGAGTCGGGGAGCAGCGCGGGTGGCGCCAGCAACCCCTATGCTTCACAGCCCATCATCAATCTCATCTCGGTCGAGGGCGAGGAGCAGGTCATGCTCCGCGTATCCGTGGCAGAGGTGCAGCGATCGATACTGAAGCAGTTCGGCATCAATGTCGGTGCGCTCGTCAACTCGGGGAACTTCACGACGGCGATTTTGAGCGACAATGCATTTCCGCTCACGAGTGCGGCCGGCCTTGGCACGATTCCCCTGGCCGGCACCGCCGCCAGCGCCCTCAATTTATTCAACACCGGACCCGCCGGGACCGGTGTCTTTCCTGGCGTGGCAGGCGCCGCGCCCTTTGGAAACTCCGGCGTCGCAACCGGATGGCAGTCGGGCAATCAGGCCGTTGCCGGCGCTCTGCGGGCACTCGAGCGCGATGGCCTGCTGAGAACGCTCGCCGAGCCGAACCTGACGGCCGTGTCGGGGGAACCGGCCAGGTTCCTGGCCGGCGGCGAATATCCGATCCCCGTGGTCGGCGCCCTGGCGCAGGTCAGCGTCGAATACAAGAAGTACGGCATCGCGCTCGCCTTCACGCCGGTCGTAATGTCGGAGGGGCGCATCAGCCTCAAGATCGAGACCGAAGTGAGCGAGCTCACCAATGAGGGCGCGGTCGTAATTAATGGGTTTTCAATACCCGCGCTCAAGACGCGGCAAGCCGACTCGACCGTCGAGTTGCCGTCGGGCGGCTCGCTTGCCATCGCGGGTCTGCTCTCCGAGCAGTCCCGGCAGAACATCGACGGCTTTCCGGGGCTGAAAGACGTGCCGATCCTCGGCACGCTGTTCCGCAGCAAAGACTTTCAGAAGGCGGAGACGGAGCTCGTCGTCATCGTCACGCCCTACGTCGTGCGCCCGAGGGCCCGCCAGGATCTGGCCCGCCCGCTGGACGGCATGGGCGATGCGAGCGACCGCAAGGCGGACTTTCTCGGTCACATCAACAATGTCTATGGCGGCGGCGCCCCGGCGCCGGTCGGCGACCTCAAAGGCGACTACGGATTCATCGTCGAATAGCGGACGGGCTGGAGTACCATCATGATGCGCATCAAAGCGAGACGAGATCCCGGCAAATCCGCCCTTGGGCAGGTAGGGCTCAAGCTGCTGGCGGTGTCCGCCCTCGCGTTGACCTTGACGGGCTGCAAGACCACCGACGATCCCACGAGGGTTGCCGGGTGGACGCTCGTCGATGCCGCGCAGCGCCATCCCATTCTCGTATCGCAAGAACCCACGACGCACGACGTGCGCGTGGCGCGCGGTGCCAATGGCATCACCGCCGCGCAGCGGGCTCAGCTCCTCGGCTTCGCCGATCACTACCGTCTCACGGATGCGGGCAACAGCCGGCTTGTCATTTCGGCTCCGAGCGGTGGCGACAACGAGGTGGCCGCAATGTACGCGGTCGGCCAGATCAGGGCCCTGCTCACGGATCAGGGCTTCTCCGAGGCATCGGTCTCGGTGGAGGCCTATGACGCGGAACGCGCCCACGAGCCGCCGATACGCGTCTCCTACCTGCGCTACGTGGCGCAACCCCCGCAGTGCGGCGACTGGTCGACCAACCTCGCCTACGAGCCGATGAACCTTCCCTATCCCAACTTGGGCTGCGCCACTCAGCACAACTTCGGTGCTCAAGTCGCCAACCCCGCCGATCTCTTGGGACCGCGCAGCGAGACGGCGCGCTCGAGCGAGCGAAGGGATCAGGTCTGGAGCAAGTACGTGAGGGGGAGGGCGACGGGGTCGGCGGCGGAGAGGCAACTTGGAGACGCGGTGGGCACCACCCAGTGACACTAAGGCTTGAAGCATAACCGAGGTTTCTGTGGTCATGTCGAAGCACGCCATTTCCGCTCCAGGCGCCGAGGATCCGGGCGGATTGGAAATTACGCCGCTCGGCGCGGACGCCGGCTTCTCAGAGGAGCCCGTCAGCGCACGGGCGCGGCCCATACCGCGCATCTCCATCCAGGTCTTCTGCGAAAACGCGGCGATGGCGGAGATCGTGCAGGTCGCCGCCGAGGACCGCCGGCTCGCCAAGGTGCACTTGAGCGTGCACATGGGCGGTATCGAGGCGGCGGTGGCGCACTACCAGCAGAACCCCACGCCGAACCTGGTCGTCATCGAGAGCAGCCTGCCGCGCGACCAAATCCTGGCCGAGCTCGATCATCTTGCCGCGAGCTGCGATCCCGGCACCAAGGTCATCGTCGTCGGACATGTGAACGACGTCGTTCTCTACCGCGACCTTCTGAGACGCGGGGTCAGCGAGTATCTGGTGGAGCCCATCGCCCCGCTGCAGCTCATGGAGGCGATCTCCAATCTCTACAACAACCCGGAGACCGAGCCCGTCGGCCACGTCTACGCGTTCATCGGCGCCAAGGGCGGCGTCGGCTCGTCGACCGTCTGCCACAACGCGGCCTGGGCGCTGTCAGAGGTATTGAAGGCAAACGTCGTCATCGCCGACCTCGATCTGGCGTTCGGCACGACGGGGCTCGACTTCAATCAGGACCCCGTTCAGGGCATCGCCGATGCGCTGTCGAGCCCGGAGCGCTTGGACGAGGTTCTCCTCGACCGCCTCCTCACCAAGTGCTCCGAGCACCTGTCGATCTTTGCCGCACCCGTGGTTCTCGACCGCGACTACGACATCACGGTGGAGGGTTGCGAGCAGGTCATCGACGTCGTTCGCCAGAACGTGCCTTACGTGGTGGTGGACCTGCCCCACTTCTGGACGGCGTGGAGCAAGCGCATCCTGATGCAGGCTGACGAGGTCATCGTCACCGCCGCCCCCGATCTCGCCAATTTGCGCAATGCCAAGAACATCGTCGATCTGCTGCAGCAGACGCGGCGCAACGACAGCAAGCCGCGCCTCGTCATGAACATGGTCAACATGCCCAAGCGGCCGGAGATCAGCGTGAAGGAGTTCGAGGCCGCGCTCGGCATCAAAGCCATGAGTGTCATCGAGTTCGACAGCGAGACGTTCGGCCAAGCGGCCAACAACGGTCAGATGATCGAGGAGCTCAACGCCAAGGCGAAGTCCGCGCCGGCGTTCCGGGATGTCGCTTTGGCGATGACGCACCGGCGCGAGACGCAAGTTGCGAAGAAGCCGTCGGCCCTGGCGCCGTTCCTCGAGAAATTGAAGCTTAAGCTGTAAGGGTACTTGCAATGTTCGGTAAGCGTACAACCGCCGTCACGGCCCCGCCGCGGCCGCTGCAACAGAAGCCGGCGCCGGCCGCCGCACCACAGGCCGCAGAGCCCAATCCGGCATCTTCCAAGGCATTGACCGTCGCGTCGACGCCCGCGGAGGACGTTCAGCGACGGCACTCCGAGGAATACTACGACGTCAAGACGACGGTGTTTAATGCGCTGATCGACACCATCGATCTCACGCAGCTCGCCAAGCTCGACAGCGAGTCGGCGCGCGAGGAGATCCGCGACATCGTCAGCGAGATCATCCAGATCAAAAACGTGGTGATGTCGATTGCCGAGCAGGAGGAGCTGCTCGAGGACATCTGCAACGACGTTCTGGGCTACGGGGTGTTGGAGCCGCTGCTGGCGCGCGACGAGATCGCCGACATCATGGTGAACGGGGCCAACACGACCTTCATCGAGGTCGGCGGCAAGGTGCAGAAGACCGGCGTCCGTTTCGCCGACAACATGCAGCTCATGAACATTTGCCAGCGCATCGTCAGCCAGGTGGGCCGGCGCGTCGACGAGTCGAGCCCGATCTGCGACGCGCGCCTTCCCGACGGGTCCCGCGTCAACGTGATCGCCCCGCCGCTGGCCATCGACGGACCGGTCCTGACCATTCGAAAGTTCAAGAAGGACCGGCTCAATCTCGCGCAGTTGGTCACGATCGGTACGATCATGCCCTACACCAAGACCGTGCTCGAGATCATCGGGCGGGTGCGCTGCAACGTGTTGATCTCCGGCGGCACCGGCTCGGGCAAGACAACGCTGCTCAATTGCCTGACCGGCTCCATCGATCACGACGAGCGGATCATCACCTGCGAGGATTCGGCCGAGCTGCAGCTGCAGCAGCCGCACGTGGTCCGTCTCGAGACGCGCCCTCCCAATCTGGAAGGCGAGGGCGAGGTCAAGATGCGCGACCTCGTGAGGAACTGCCTGCGCATGCGTCCTGAGCGCATCATCGTGGGCGAGGTGCGCGGTCCGGAAGCGTTCGATCTGCTGCAGGCCATGAACACGGGCCACGACGGCTCCATGGGCACGCTCCACTGCAACAGCCCGCGCGAGGCCATCAGCCGTCTGGAATCGATGATCATGATGG
>CAYUBZ010000034.1:0-13837 GCA_964443205.1 uncultured Hyphomicrobium sp.
GCCCGCGTCGGCGGCAAGAACGCCTCGCTCGGCGAGATGGTACGCAGCCTTGGCGGCCAAGGCGTGCGCGTGCCCGATGGCTTCGCGACGACCGCGGAGACCTACTGGCAATTCCTCGACGCCAACGGTCTGCGCACCACAATCGACGGCGCGCTGCGCGAGCTCGCGGCCGGCAAGGCGACGCTCGCCGAGACGGGGGATACGATCCGCCGCGCCATTCTCAATGGCGCGTGGCCCGAGGACGCAGTCGGCGCGATCACGGCCGCGTACGGCGAGCTGTGCCGGCGCGCCGGTAAAGCGGACGCCGACGTCGCGGTGCGCTCGAGCGCAACCGCGGAGGATCTGCCCGAGGCAAGTTTCGCCGGCCAGCAAGAGAGCTACCTCAACATCCGCGGCGAAACAGCGCTGCTCGACGCCTGCCGACGCTGCTACGCCTCGCTGTTCACCGACCGCGCCATCAGCTACCGCCAGGCCAAGGGCTTCGACCACATGAAGGTCGCGCTTTCGGTCGGCGTGCAGCGCATGGTCCGCTCCGATCTGGGCGGCGCCGGCGTCATGTTCTCGATCGACACCGAGACGGGCTTCGACCGGGTCGTGCTCATCAACGCCGCCTGGGGGCTGGGCGAGAACGTGGTGCAGGGCGCCGTCGATCCCGACGAGTACCAGGTATTCAAGCCGCTGCTCGCTGTGCCAGGTGCCGTGCCGATTGTGGAGAAGGTGGCCGGCACCAAGGCGCAAAAGATGATCTACACCAGCGAAGGCGGCCGTTCGACGCGCAACGTGCCGACGACGCAGGCCGAGCGCGCAGCCTTCGTGCTCGACGATCAGGAGATCGTGACGCTGGCGCGCTGGGCCTGCGTGATCGAGGGCCACTACGGTTGCGCCATGGACATGGAGTGGGCCAAGGACGGCGAGACGGGCGAGATGTTCATCGTGCAGGCGCGCCCCGAGACGGTGCAGTCGCGCAAGGGCGCCGGAGCGTTCCGCTCCTTCAAAATCAAATCCAAGGGGCGAAAGCTCGTCGCGGGACTCAGCATCGGCAGTGCCGTCGTCACCGGCCGGGTACGGCTGATCGCCAACCCGCGCGACATCGCACGCTTCACCGACGGGTCGATCCTGGTGACGGAAACGACCGACCCCGACTGGGTTCCGGTCATGAAGCGGGCAGCCGCCATCGTCACCGATCACGGGGGCCGCACCTCGCACGCGGCCATCGTCAGCCGCGAATTGGGACTTCCCGCGGTGGTCGGCACCGGCACCGCCACGAACCTGCTCGAGGACGGGCAACTCATCACGGTCTCCTGTGCCGAAGGCGATGAAGGGTTCGTTTATGAGGGGAAAGCCGACTTCGAGACGATCGAGGTCGATCTCGATCGCATCCCTGCGACGCGAACGCAGGTCATGCTCAATCTCGCCAATCCCGCCGCCGCCTATCGCTGGTGGCGGCTGCCCGCCGACGGCATCGGGCTGTTGCGCATGGAATTCGTCGTCGGAAACCACATCAAGGTGCATCCCATGGCGCTCGTTCGCTATGGCGCCCTGAAAGACCAGACCGCCAAGCGCGCGATCGCCGAGCTGACGGCTGGCTATGACGACAAAACCCAATACTTCGTCGACCGGCTGGCGCGCGGATTGGGACGCATCGCGGCCACCTTCCACCCCA
Source organism: uncultured Hyphomicrobium sp. (assembly GCA_964443205.1). Lineage (GTDB taxonomy): Bacteria > Pseudomonadota > Alphaproteobacteria > Rhizobiales > Hyphomicrobiaceae > Hyphomicrobium_A. The sequence goes on from CAYUBZ010000034.1 coordinate 1,664, forward strand.
AGCCCGTGATCGTGCGCATGAGCGACTTCAAGACCAACGAGTACGCAAACCTGATCGGCGGCGCGCAGTTCGAGCCCGCAGAGGAGAACCCCATGCTGGGGTTCCGCGGCGCCTCACGCTATTACTCGCCGGCCTATCGCGACGGCTTCGCGCTGGAATGCCAGGCCATTCGCCGGCTGCGCGAGGAGATGGGATTTACCAACGTCCTCGTCATGATCCCCTTCTGCCGCACGCTGCAAGAGGCGGACCGGGTCTTGCAGGTCATGGCGGAGAACGGACTCAAGCGGGGAGAGAACGGGCTCGAGGTCTACGTGATGTGCGAGATCCCGTCCAACGTCATCCTCGCCGACGAGTTCGCCGCGCGCTTCGACGGCTTCTCCATCGGCTCCAACGACCTCACCCAATTGACATTGGGGGTCGATCGCGATTCGGCGGACCTCGCTCCCCTCTTCGACGAGCAGGACGCGGCGGTGAAGTGGATGATCGCGACCGTCATCGAAAAAGCCCACAAGAGCGGCGCCAAGGTGGGCTTGTGCGGTCAGGCGCCCAGTGATCATCCGGAGTTCGCGGAGTTCCTCGTCGGCTGCGGGATTGACTCGATCTCGGTGACGCCTGACAGCTTCGTCGTGGTAAAGCAGCAGGTCGCCGCGGCGGAGGCGACGCCGGCGCGGCACACCAAGACAACGCAGCGCGGCCGGGCATGACGGGCCCGAGCGCAGCTGTCCCATTGTCAACCAAGACCAACGGAGGCCCCCAATGATCGAGCTCTTGCAGGATTTCCCCGGCAACGTGGTGGCCCTGACCGCCACGGGGCAGGTCACGCGCGAGGACTACCAGAAAGTGGTGATCCCCGCCGTGGAGAAGGCGCTCGGACAGCATGAGAAGGTGCGCCTTTACTATGAGATCGGCTCCGACTTCTCCGGCATCGACCCCGGTGCGATGTGGGCTGACACGAAGATCGGCATGGGGCATTTTCTCCGCTGGGAGAGAATCGCCGTCGTCACGGACATCGAATGGATCAGGCTTTCGATCACGGCATTCGGCTTCCTGATGCCCGCGCAGGTGAAGGTCTTTGCGGTCAAGGACGCAACCGAGGCACGCCAGTGGATCGTTGCCGGTTAAGTGCGCCGCGGCGACAGCGATGAGCGAGTTTCGTCAAGACCCGACGACCGGGGTTTTCGTGATCAGCGCGCCGCAACGCGGGGCACGTCCGGGCGCCCCGAAGACCAAGCGGCGCGTGGCCGAACCCGTGCCGCGTTTCGATGAGCGCTGCCCGTTCTGCCCCGGCAACGAGGGCCAGCTCGCCGCCATCCTGGGCGAGACGGCGGCGAAGGATCCGCCGGGCTGGTCGGTGCGCGTCGTGTCCAACAAGTTTCCCGCCCTCGTGCCCGAGCCTTCGGCGGCCGCGCCCACGGACGCGGCGCATACGGTCCTGGCCGGATTTGGCTTCCATGAGGTCATCATCGAAAGCCCGCGCCACGACGCCGATCTGACAACGATGGGGATGGACGAGATTGCCGGGGTGCTCGCCACCTATCAGTCGCGATTTAACGAGCTGAGCGGACGCCCGAACGTCGCCGCGGTGGTCCTCTTCCGCAACCGCGGCACCCAGAGCGGCGCCTCGCTCATCCATCCGCATGCTCAGGTGCTGGCGCTCCCGATCGTTCCACCCAAGCTGCAAGCCATGGCGGACTGGGGCGCCCACCGCGGCCGCGAGACCGGCCGCTGCCCGACATGCGCCGAGCTCGAGCGCGAGATCGCCATAGGCGAACGCATCGTCGAGGAAAGCCGCAGCTTCGTCGCGCTCGTTCCCTTCGCCGCCCAGCGTCCGTGCGAGCAATGGCTGGTGCCCAAGCGCCACCAGGCCTCGTTCTGCGAGACGACCGAGGAGGAGCTTGCCGACCTTGCCGGGCTGCTGCGCCGCGCGCTGCAGCGTCTCGATGCAGCGCAAGGCGACCCGCCCTATAACTTCGCCATAGAATCGGCGAGCCCGGCCGCAGCCGATGCCCGCTACACGCATTGGCGGCTACGCATCGTTCCCGAGAACGTCTTTTCGGGCGGCTTTGAACGCAGCGCCGGCATGACGTTGAACCCCTCCGATCCCGCAGCGGACGCCGCCCTCTTGCGAAAATCGCTTGGCGAGGTTCGCGGAGTGCGCGAGGCCACCACATGAGCACAGCGGGCAGGGCCACCTCTGATTGGGCCCTCGTGGGCGACATCGGCGCGACGAATGCTCGTTTTGCGCTTGTCGAGCCCGGCGGCGCGCTGGTCGAGACGCGCGTTCTGCTGTGCGACGATTACCCGACCATCGGCGATGCCATCACCGCATACCTTGCGGAGGTAAACGGCGCAAAGCCCGTCGAGGCGGTGCTGGCGGTTGCCGCCTCGCCGACGGGCGACGCGGTGTCGATGACCAACCACCCGTGGACCTTCTCCATTGCGGCATTGCGCCAGCGGCTGGGAATGCGGCGGCTGCGCGTCGTCAACGATTTTCATGCCAACGCGGCAGCCGTTCCCTATCTCGCCGAAAGCGAGCGCGTCCAGGTCGGCCGCGGCCAAGCCGTCGCCGATGCACCGATCGGTGTCATCGGTCCGGGGACCGGGCTCGGTGTCAGCGCGCTCGTGGCGACGGCGAAAGGACCCAAGCCCATTCCCGGCGAAGGCGGCCACGTCACCATGCCGCCGGCCGATGCGCGCGAGAGCGCCGTGCTCGAGGTCATGCGCGCGCGCTACGATCACGTCTCCGCGGAACGTGTTCTGTCGGGGCCGGGGCTCGTCAATCTTTACAACGTTCTGTGCGAGCTGTCGCACGTGCCGGCGGCCTCGCTCACGGCGGCGCAGATCACCGATCCCAAGACCGGCGCCGACGACCCTTGCGCCAAGGAAGCTACGGCCATGTTCTGCGCCATGCTGGGGACCATCGCCGGCAACCTGGCGCTGACGCTGGGCGCGCGCGGCGGCATCTACATTGCCGGCGGCATCGTGCCCAAGCTCGGGTCGGCCTTCGCGCAATCGCAGTTCCGCGAACGCTTCGAGGCCAAAGGTCGGTTCCGCGGCTATCTCGCCGCAATCCCGACCTACGTCGTGGTGCGTCCCTTCGCGGCTTTTCTCGGAGCGTCCAAGCTGCTCGGCGAGCCCTAGAGCGTGACCGTGGTCTGACGCGATCATGGTCTAGGGGACCAATCAGACGGCGGCGATCTTCACATCGGAGAGGAGGCGCTCGACGTCCTCCTTGTGGCACAGGTCGGTCGCCGGCGTGAGCAGCGCCGCCGATCCCGCCGCCACGCCGTGGCGCAGCGCCTCCTTGGGACCGTGCCCGCTGGCAAGCGCCCAAACCATTGCGCCGAGAAAGCTGTCGCCGGCCCCCACCGCGCTGACGAGCTGCACGCGCACGCCTTCGGCGAACCAGGCCTCCTCCCGGCCGACAAGCAAGGCGCCCTGCTCGGCCACCGTCAAAGCCACGAATTGCGCCCCGCCGGCCGTAACCAGCCGGCGGCCGGCTTCGATCCATTCGGCCCTGCTCGCAAGGGGCGCGTCCATCAGATCGCGCATCTCGCGCAGGTTCGGTTTGATGAGGTGCACGCCCTTTGTGAGCGCTGCCTGCAATACCGGCTTGGTGCTGTCGACGACGAGCTTGGCGCCTTTTGCCTTTGCGGTATCGGCCAGCACGCCAAAGAAATCCGGCGGCACACCCGGCGGCAGGCTTCCGCTGGCGACGATGAACTCCAAAGACCCATCGAAAGACGTAACGGCCTCGAGACAGGCGCGCCATTCGGCCTCGCTCAAGCACGGACCGGGAAGCACGAAGCGGTACTGCTGCCCGCCGGCCTCCTCGAAGACGGTGAAATCCTCGCGCGTCTCCTCGGCGATCGGCACCGTGTGGCTCTGTACGCCCTCCGCGTCGGTGAGCTTGCGCAGAAGCGCGCCGATCAGGCCGCCCGTGGGATAGACCGCGGCGACGTCGCTGCCCAAACGGCGCACGACGCGGGCGACGTTGATACCGCCGCCTCCGGGATCGCGCCGGACGGGGCCGCACCGCAGCTTGTGAATGGGCGCCAAGCGCTCCACGGAGGTGGAGACGTCGATCGTCGGATTGAGAGTCAGCGTGAGAATGCTTGCCATGATGGTCGCGGCTTCCCCCCTCCGCGGGCGCCTCTTTGGGGCCGAGGCCGCGGCGCTATTTCAGGATCTCGGATTCGCCTTCGGCCAAGTGAGCCTCGACGCGGCCTAAGAACTCTTCCCACGACAGGTTGAAAAGGCCAAGCAGCAGGATCAGCCCGCCGGCCGTCATGGGCTCCTCACCCGTCTCGATGCGCGTCACGCCCAGCTCAGGCACCTCCAGCGCCGCCGCCATGCGCTCACGCATCGCATGGCGCTCCTTGTGCAGCTGGCGCAGCGCAAGGCCGACCGCCAGATCATAGGCTGCTCGCTTGTGCATTCCTGCCTCCGTTTCTCGTCTCACCGCCATCCGCCAATACGATCAAGACCCGACAATCGCATGACGCGGGCCAACCGTCTTAAAGCGCATCTGCGGTCAAACGCCAAAGGGATAGGTGTCGGGCAGGCCTTCCAATTGCACCGTCTCGAACGGCGTCACGGCCTTGGTCTCGTCGAACCATACGTACTCGTCGAATTGCAGGGGCAGCACCGCCTGGAAATAGTGGCTCGCAAGCTCCGTCTCGGGACGGTAGATCACGCCGATGGCGCGTTCCAGCCGCGGTTTCTCAAGCGCGGCACGCAGGTCCTCTGCCAGCGCGCCGCCGAGCGGGAGCAGGAATTGCCCCTTCCCCGTGCTCTGCGAGCCCGTGTGGCAAAGGCGCTCGTAGCTGCGCGCGAGCGCGGGACGCACCGCCTTGAATTCCACCGGCCCGTCCCAGTCGGACGCCGCCGCGACGGTCCCGTGATCGGTGCCAAAGCCGACCAGATAAGCGCCGCGGCCGAACGCGCCGCGGCAGAGTTGGCCGATGTTGTGCTCACCGCGCGTTGACATCTCGGTCGCCCTGGCGTTGCCGACGTGCGAGTTGTGCGCCCACACGATGGCCTTCGATTGCGGCCCATAGAATTCCAGCAGCGTCTTCAAGGTATCGAACATGTGGCTGTCGCGCAGGTTCCAGGATGCGCGCGAGCCGTAATACATGACGCGGTAATAGCGCTCCGCGTTGGCAACGAGACGGGCATTCTGCACGGCATCGAGAAAGCGCTCGCCGTCGTGCAAGGCGTACTCGCTGTGCTTGTTGAGGATGCTGTTGAGCATGTGCACCACATCCGCCTCGCACGAGCGATAGCGTCCGGTGAGCGCGGCGCGCCCGTAGGTGGCGGGGTCTGCCTGCCACGGCGTCAAGCATCCGTAGCGCTCGCGCGCAATTCTTGCCGTTTCGGGGTCCACCTCGTCGAGATAGGACAGTACGGAGCGCATGGAGTTGTAGAGGCTGTAGAGGTCGAGGCCGTGGAAGGCGACGCGGCTCTCGGGCGGCACCGTGCCGTTGTGCTCGCGCAGCCAGTCGACGAAGGCCCGCACCTCCTCGTTGCGCCACATCCAGGTGGGGAAACGGGCAAACGCCGTCCACTCGGAGGGGGCAAACTCGAAGTGGCGCACGTAGTGATCGACGCGGGCAGCGTCCGGCCAGTCGCCCTCGATGGCGATGATGCGGAAGCCCTTGCGCGCGATCAGCTCGCGCGAGAGGCGCGCGCGCATGCGATAAAACTCACTCGTGCCGTGGGTGGCCTCGCCCAGAAGCACGATGCGGGCGTCGCCGATGCGGTCCAGAAGCGGCTTAAGATCGGCGGTCTCTACCGTATCGAAGCCCTGGGCGGCCTCGGCGATCGCGGGCGCAAGGTCGCCGTCCACGCGCTCGGGCCGCCGCGGGGCACGCTTCGGCTCGCGCGCCTCACCCTCAGGCGCCCAGCCTTCGGCCCCCACCAGCGGCACGAAGCGCACATCCGCAATGTCCTCGCTCTTGTAGTCGCCCTCCGAGACGCGCGTGACCCGCACCAGCTCCTGGGCGCGCGGGTCGGTGCCCACGGGTATGACCAGACGGCCGCCGACCTTGAGCTGCGACAGCAGCGTCTTGGGGACCTGCGGGCCGCCGGCGGCGACGACGATGGCGTCGTAGGGCGCATGCTCGGCCCAGCCCTGCGTGCCGTCCGCATGGAGCACGTGCACGTTCTTGTAGCCGACGTCGGCAAGCTTCTCGGAGGCCCGCGCGGCGAGCTCGCCGATGCGCTCCACCGTGTAGACCTCGCCTGCGATGCGCGACAGGATCGCTGCCGCGTAGCCCGAGCCGGCGCCGATCTCGAGTACCTTCTCGCCGCCTTCGAGCGCGAGCGCCTCGACCATGAAGGCGACGATGTAGGGCTGCGATATGGTCTGGCCTTCGCCGATGGGAAGCGGCGTGTCGTCATAGGCAAACTCGCGCAGGTGCGGAGGCAAGAACACCTCGCGCGGCACCTCGCCCATGGCGTCGAGCACCAGCTTGGAGCGCACGCCGCGAGCCGCGATGTGGTCAGAGACCATATGCCGGCGGAGCTTGGCAAAGTCGGTCATGGGCCAATCATGGGGCTGGTCATGGGCTAATCATGGGGCTTATCCGTCCCCGGATGGCGCAGCTGCGCTGTCACGAGCGTGCCTTGAACGTGCGCGCCGAGACCGGCCACAGCTCCTTGATCTCGGAGGGAAGCTGGCCGATCACGTCGCCGACCTCGCCGGGATCGCAATGATGGGCGATGAGGGCAAAGACATCCCTGACGGCGGCCTCGGGCGCGATGCGGCGCGGCAGAAGCTTCATCGTCACCTCATCGAGAAACTGCTGCCTGGAGCGCACCTTCTCGGGCGTGCGCGAGGGGCGCCATCCCTCGTAATAGATGCCGCGCACGATGACGGGAAGCTGCGCGCCAAGCTCGATCGCTTCCTCGGGCGTGAGCCGATCGCGCAATTGATGCAGCACGCCGCGCAGGACGCTCAAGGCCTCCGCCTCGTCGGCAAGGCCGGCATTGTCGCGCAGCTCCTTGAGCCACTCCTGGATCTGCTGCACACCGTGGGCGATCGCGGGAGGCACTGTCATGGGGGAGACTCCTGAAACGGCTTGAAAACTCGATCACCCAGCGCACCGGGGCGCATTGAGCTGCGTCAAGAGACCCGGCGGCGCAACCGCGCTCCAGGTGGGCCAGAAATGAGATTTCGCCGCCAGGCCTTCCCGGCACCCTGCCGGCACTGGTGGCTTTTGAAGCGTCTTTGATGGGTCAGCCTCAGTTGACCGCGATCATTGCACCGGGCGCGACGCATGCGGGAGATTGCCTATATTAGCCAAGGGGGGATGGCAGACGCCAATGTGGAGATTCCCCATGAAGGTCAAGAACGCAATGCACAAGGGCGCCGAATGGGTCGCGCCCGAAACGCCGATCGCCCAAGTCGCCAAGAAGATGCAAGAGCTGGACATCGGCTCGATTCCCGTTGGCGAGAACGATAAGCTGATCGGCATGGTGACGGACCGCGACATCACGTGCCGTGCGGTCGCCAACGGCCGGGACTTGAGCAAGCTGACGGCCCGCGACGTCATGACGAAAGGCATCATCTATTGCCGCGACGCCGAGGAGCTCGATGACGCGCTGCGCGTCATGGAGAGCAAGAAGGTCCGCCGCCTGCCCGTGATCGACGAGAAGAAGCGCATGGTCGGGATGCTGAGCTTCGGCGACGTCTCGCATGCGACCTCGCACGAGCTGTCCGGCGAGCTGATGGCCGCGGTGTCCGCGCACCACAAGTGAGCAAGCAGCGTCCTCGTGAAGGACCCGGCACCCGTATGACGGCGCCGGGCCCCTGTTGATCCAGATCAAAGCGCACGGCCGCCAAATGCCGCCCTGATGGGGTCCGTGCGGTGGCCGAGCAGGATGTCGGCGCCCGCGACGCCGTGGATGTATGACGAGGACAGGCGCCGCCGAGGTGGGGCCAGCGCCGGGCTGGGCGACACGCAACCATGCAAAAGGCTCGATCGATCTGCGCCGAGTGCCCGGCGTTGGAAAAAGGCCTCTGCGGGGCGCTGGGTGCCGACGAGCTGTCGCGGCTCGGCGCCGTCACCTGGCACCGGCGATTCCGGCCCGGCCAGGTCATTCATGCCGAGGGCGAGATCCCGCCGTCCTTCTGCGCCGTCATCTCCGGCGTCGTAAAACTCATGAAGAGCCTCCCCAACGGCAGCCAGCAGATCGTCGGCCTGGCGGGGCCTGGCGATTTCCTGGGCCGCCCCTTCGGTGGCGAGGCGCACGCCTCCGTGATCGCGGCAAGCGAGGTCAATCTTTGCTGGTTTCCGCGCGCCACGATCGAGGGCCTCGCAACCGAATCGAACGCGATGAAGCGCTGGCTCTTCGAGTACGTATCCGATGAATTGGAGAAGGCGCAGGAGTGGATCATGCTGCTGGGCCGCATGACCGCGGAGCAGAAGATCGCGGCCTTTCTCTTGTCGGTGGCGCATGAGGCGCGGTCACAGAAGTCCGGAGATGGACGGCCTCCCACCGACATTCCCGTCGAGCTGCCGCTCTCGCGCACGGAGATCGCCGACTATCTCGGGCTCACGCTGGAGACGGTGAGCCGGCAGGTCGCGCGCCTGCGCGAGCGCGGCGTCGTCACCGCCGGTGCGGGGCGCAGCATGGTCCTCCACCATCCCGAGGTGCTGGAGGCCACGGTCGAAAGTGCCCAGCCCAGCGCGCGGGTCAAAGAGGCGATGCGCTTGTGAGCGGCGCGTTGGCCGGCGGCAATCCGCCGCTCTAGCGCTTTGATCCTGGTCAAGGGGGGAGGCGCGGCCGCGGACGCATAGTCGAGGCGCCGCGACGCGGCCTTCGATGCTTCGGCCCCGAACATGAGCCCCGAACATGAGCCCTGAGGTCGTCAAGCGGTACTCGGCCCCTGTCCCCCGCTACACCAGCTATCCGACGGCCCCGCACTTCTGCGATGCGATCGGCCCCGAGCAGTACGCGGCGTGGCTCGCGGCCCTGCCGGAATACGCGCGTCTCTCGCTCTACCTGCACATCCCCTATTGCGATTCGCTGTGCTGGTACTGCGGCTGCAGCACCAAGGCGGTGCAGCGCTACGAGCCCGTGGCGGCCTATCTTAAGTCGCTGACCGCCGAGATCGAGAACGTTTCCTCGCGCATGCCGCACCGCAACCTCGTCACGCACATCCACTGGGGCGGCGGCTCGCCGAGCATCCTGCGCGCCGATGACATCCTGGCGCTGGCCGAGGCGACGCGTCGGCATTTCAATGTGGCCGACGACGCCGAATTCGCCGTCGAGGCCGATCCGCGTGGCCTCGACGAGGCGCGGGTAAGGGCGTTCGCCGAAGCGGGCGTCAGGCGCGTCTCCATCGGCGTGCAGGACTTCGATGCGAACGTGCAGGCGGCGATCAACCGGCGGCAATCGTTCGAGACGACGCGGGCGGCGATCACGGCCCTGCGCGCGCACGGCATCGACAAGATCAACATCGATCTGGTCTACGGGCTGCCGCACCAGACGCGCGACAGCGTCGAGCAGACCGTCGCCAAGGTCCTCGAGCTTTCCCCCAACCGCATCGCGGCCTTCGGCTACGCGCATCTGCCGTCGCGCCTGTCGCACCAGCGTCTCATCGACGAGGCGGCGTTGCCGGGCGTCGTCGAGCGCTTCGCCCAGGCGAATCGCCTAGGCCACATCCTGACCGCGGCCGGCTACGTGCGCGTCGGCCTCGACCATTACGCCCGCCCCGACGACCCCCTCGCCAGCGGACCAGTCAACCGCAACTTTCAGGGCTACACGACCGATGGGGCCGATGCGCTGATCGGGCTCGGCGCTTCGGCGATCGGCCGGCTGCCGGAGGGCTACGTGCAGAATTGCGTACCCGTCGCAGGCTACGCGCGGCTGATCGGCGAGGGCAAGCTGGCAACAGCAAAGGGCGTTCGCTTGAGCGAAGGCGACCGCATGCGCGCCCTCGTGATCGAGCGCCTGATGTGCGACCTCGCCTTCCCCGCGGACGAGCTCAACCGCCGGTTCGGCCCGGCCGCCGCCCCCATCCTCGCGGAGGCGCAGGCGCTCATCGAGGCGGACCAGGACCGCCTGATCGAGCGCGAGGGCGACGCGTTCCGCATTACCGAGCGCGGCAGGCCGTTTGCGCGCGCGATCGCTGCCTGCTTCGACTCCTACCTCGGCGCGGCAGAGGCGCAGCATTCCTTAGGCGTCTAACCGGCAGTTGAGAATGGGAAAGGACAGCTGAATGTTGGGCGATCATTTCTGGCCAGCCATGTATCCGGGCATTGTGGTCGGGTTGCTGGTCGGCCTTACCGGCGGCGGCGTCGTGTCGACGATCCTCGGCGCTGCTGGGGGCCTTCTCGGCGCCATGGCACTTTATTTTACGTTCGCCGCGATCGGCCTGGAGGAGAGCATCGTCTCGCTCGCGGGCCTCATCGGCGGCGCCGCGCTCGGCGCCTATCTGTTGATGCGCGCCGGCAAGCGGGTCCTGCGGACGCACTAGCCGGTCTCTCATCACTGATTCGCCGGCGCATCCGATAAAGGAACTGTGCGCCCACCGAATTGCGCGGTTCCTTCGAATCACCGAATCGCTCTGTGTTTCAAGCTCTAAGGGAAGCTGAGCGGCCAAGCCGCTCGGGCCAGATGTAGCGCGCCATGTAGCAACCGCCGCAATCCGGCGACGAGGTCCCGCGTCGAACATTCCAACGCGACCGAGGATGCAGCGCCGACTCTTGGATGACCTGGCAACACCAGCGCTCAGCGCCGCACCGGTCCCGGCGGGCCGTCGCTCAACCGCCGCATGGCGCGCGCTCTTTCTCTTCGTCGCAGCCTGTACGGCAAGTTGCGCCGTCGGTCCCGACTACGTGCCGCCTGCGGCGCCCGTGCCACCCGAATTCAAGGAGCTCGAGGGTTGGAAGATCGCCAGCCCCAGCGACAACGTGGAGCGGGGCGATTGGTGGTCGGTCTACGACGACCAGACGCTCGACCAGCTGTTGCGCGAGGTCGACGTCAACAACCAGAACATTGCCTCCGCCGAGGCCGCCTTCCACCAGTCCGCCGCGATAGTGCAGCAGGCCCGCGCGGCATTGTTTCCCGCGCTGGGCGTCAGCTACATTCCGACCCGCTGGCACCAGGGCGCGGCTGCGGCGGCGGCCTACGGTTCCTCGGCGCCCAGCGCAATTACGCAAACAACAGTCACGCTCGCGCCGGAAGTAGCGTGGACCCTCGACATCTGGGGCCAGACCCGGCGCCAGGTCGAGAGCGATATCGCTGCCGCGCAGGGGAGCGCTGCCGATCTCGCCAACGCCGGACTCTTGGCGCGCACGCAATTGGCGCAGGCCTATTTCAACCTTCGCGCCGCCGACTCGCTGCAACGGCTCCTCGACGACACGGTCGCCGCCTACCGCAAGACCTACGAGATCGCCGACGCGCGCTACAAGCGCGGCACGGTGTCGATCTACGACGTCATCACCGCCAAAACTCAGGTGCAAACGACGCTGGCGCAGGCGGTCGGAGTCGGCATCCAGCGGGCCGAGTTCGAGCACGCCATCGCGGTGCTGATCGGCCGCCCGCCGGCCGACGTCTCGATCCCACCCGCGCCGCTCGGGCGGCGCATCCCGGTGGTGCCGCCGAGCGTGCCCTCGGCACTGCTCGAGCGGCGCCCGGACATCGCGCACGCAGAACGCACGATCGCAAGCAAGAACGCCCTCATCGGAGTCGCGGTCGCGGCCTACTTCCCCAACGTGAGCCTCGCCGGTTTCGGCGATTCAATCCTCTCCTACGCCAGCTACGGCTGGGTGGGCTCCAAGGCGTTTCCCATCGCCGTTGCCAACGAGGTGTGGTCGGTCGGCCTCAACGTCGCCGAGGTCGTGTTCGAGGGGGGCCTGCGCCGCGGGGAAGTCGCCGCTGCGCTGGCGGCCTACTATCAATCGGTCGCCGGCTACCGCCAGACCGTCCTCACCGCCCTGCAGCAGGTCGAGGACCAGCTCTCCAACTTGCGCATTCTCGCAGACCAGGCACGCGCGCTCGGCAAGGCGGTCGCGCTCGCGCGCGAGGCGCTCGACATCACGATCACCGAGTACAAGCAGGGCACCGTCGACTTCACCGCCGTCGTGCAGGCGCAACAGGTGCTGCTGTCCAACGAGATCAACGCTCTCACCGTTCGGCAGAACCGCTTCCTCGCCAGCGTCA
>CAYUBZ010000035.1:0-6613 GCA_964443205.1 uncultured Hyphomicrobium sp.
TGTAGGCGCAGCCGGCCGCGCGCATCACCACCGCGCCGAGCGCAAAGAGCAGCAACAGCCATGGGCTTGGATAGGGGCGCTCGAGCGCCACCTCTGCGAGCCCCACCGCCCACCAGCACGGCAGCAGCAAGAGCCACACGCCGATCGGCCGGTCGAGGCGGGCAAGCCGCAAATAGGGACGGGCGTACTCGGGCGCATAGCGGTCGGCCCAGTTGCCGGGGGGCGCATCGGCAACGGTGCTGCTGCGCTCGGATTGCTGCGGATCGGGGGGCATGGGGGACCATGGGGGCCATGGGCTGCGCGGTCGCGCGAGCCTAACGGGGCTGCGCGCCGGCGGCAATCGCCGCGCAGCTGTCAATTGCGGTTGCGCGGCGGGCGCCTTGAGCTAAGAGGGCGCATGCGAGGTTGCGAATTCGAAGCGCCGCGGCTCTTCGTCGAGGCGCGCCTGGAGGCCGGGGCGCAGGTTGCCTGCACGCCCGGGCAGGCCAACTACCTTTTGAATGTCCTGCGGCTCACGGGGGGCGACGAGATTGCCGTCTTCAATGGTCGCGACGGCGAGTGGTGCGCTCAGATCGTCGATGCCGGCAAACGCCGTTGCGCGCTGCTCTGCGTGCGGCCAACGCGCGCGCAAGTGATCGGGCCGGATGTCCATTACCTCTTTGCGCCGCTCAAGCACGCGCGGCTCGACTACATGGTGCAGAAGGCGACCGAGATGGGCGTTTCGCGTCTGCAGCCCGTTGCCACCCGTCGCACCATCGCGGCGCGGGTGAAGGTTGAGCGCATGCGCGCCAACGCGATCGAGGCGGCCGAGCAGTGCGGGATCCTCTGGGTGCCCGAGGTCGCCGAGCTTAAGCGGCTGGAGGCACTGCTCGACTCCTGGGACGCGGGCCGGCGACTGGTCTTCTGCGATGAGGCCGCCGAGGTCGCAAGCCCGCTTGCCGCCCTGTCGGGCGTGCCGCCGGGTCCGCTGGCGGTTCTGATCGGGCCGGAAGGCGGCTTCGATCCCGCCGAGCGGGCACTTCTGCGGGGAAAGCCGTTTGCGGTACCGGTCTCGCTCGGCCCCCGCATCATGCGGGCGGACACGGCGGCCGTCGCCGCGCTGGCCCTCGTCAACGCGGCGCTCGGCGATTGGCGCCAGACGCAAAGGAAATGAGGGTCGCGCGCCACCGTCGGCGGCGCGCCGAGGTTGCCTTAGACCGCGCCGGCTACTGACACTTGCCGTCAAGCTTGTCGATGGCCGCGACGTAGGCCTTGCCGTCCTCCGACTCGGGGTCGAGATCGGCGCCGGCCTCGAAGGCGGTCTCGAACTCGGGACCGAGCTGTTTCATGAGAGCCTCAACCTGCTTGTCCATGGCCTCGCTCTTGGCGTCGTCGTCGTCGTCGCTTGCCGTCGACATCACTTCGTTGATCTGGCAGTAGGTCTTGAGCTTGTCCGCGTCGGCGGCGACGGTGTCGAAGGTCTTGACGGCCGACTCGATGCTGGCGCTCACCGCGAGGGCCGGCGCGACGAAAAAGCCGCAGAACGCAATCGCGGCCAAGATCTTTTTCATTGTTCACTCCATAGGTTGCAATCGAGGCATACGCTCGGTTCTTGTCGCATGGCCACGTTGCCCCGGCTTGCGTGCTCCCTCCAACGTCGGCGGGCGGCGAGCCGTCGAGACGGCAGGCGGATCGTCGTGGCCAATGTGGCGTTTTTTGTGGTTGCCTGCGCCCTCCGGTGCCCCGTGTCGGGGCATAGATCATAGGGGAAAACGCGGCACAAGCGCTCGTGCCGGCACCGGCCGTCGGCAAGTGTGCCGCGCGCGTGTGGCCGGCTCGCCCCGGCCCCCATGACCATCATGATGGCGTCGGCCCTTGTCCCCCCTTACGGGTGAGGCCATAAACCCCCCAGATCTGCGAGCGCTTCCCTCCCACCCGAACGTCCGAGGCCCCGTCTATGTCGACCCGCCAAGATGGTGCGCCTGGCGCTCCCGTGCGCTCGCGGGACGATCTCGTTGCCTGGCTTGCCGAAGGCGTAAAGCCGCGCGAGGACTGGCACATCGGCACCGAGCACGAGAAGTTCGTGTTCCATACGGGAGAGCTCACGCCGGTCCCTTACGAGGGCGAGCGCTCAATCAGTGCCCTGATGAAGGCGCTCATTGCCCGCTTCGACTGGGAGCCCATCATCGAGGGCGGCAAGATCATCGCGCTGAGACGCGCCGACGGCGTGCCGGGCGCCACCATCAGCCTGGAGCCCGGCGGTCAGTTCGAGCTCTCCGGCAGCCCGGTCGGCACGCTGCACGAGACGGCGGAGGAGACGCAGGACCACTTCCACGAGGTCTTGAGCGTCGGCGAGGCGCTCGGCATCGGATTCTTAGGGCTCGGATTCTCGCCCAAGTGGACGCTGGCCGAGACGCCCCACATGCCCAAAGAGCGCTATGGGATCATGACCCGCTACATGCCCAAGGTCGGCAAGCGCGGCCTCGACATGATGTACCGGACCGCGACCATCCAGGTGAACCTCGACTTCTCCAGCGAAGCCGACATGGTCAAGAAGCTGCGGGTGTCGTTGGCGCTGCAGCCGATCGCAACGGCGCTCTTCGCCTCCTCGCCCTTTACGGAAGGGCGCCTCAACGGGTTCAAGTCGATGCGCGGCGAGGTCTGGCGCGACACCGATCCCGCGCGCACCGGTATGCTTCCCTTCGCGTTCGAGCCCGGTATGGGGTTCGAGCGCTACGTCGATTACGCGCTCGAAGTGCCGATGTACTTCGTCTATCGGTCGGGCCGCTATGTCGACGTGGCGGGCGCCTCGTTTCGCGACTTCATGGAGGGGCGCCTGCCGGGCCTGCCGGGCGAGCTGCCCACGCTCGAGGACTGGTCGGACCATCTGACCACGCTCTTTCCCGAGGTGCGCCTGAAGCGATTTCTCGAGATGCGCGGCGCCGACGGCGGACCCTGGCAGCGCATCTGCGCGCTGGCCGCCTTGTGGGTCGGACTGCTTTACGATCAAGCGGCGCTCGATGCCGCGTGGTCGCTCGTTGCCGACTGGACGGAGGAGGAGCGCGAGGGCTTGAGGGCGGCCGTGCCGCGCTCAGCGCTCGCCACGCCGTTCCGCACGACGACCGTGCGCGAGATCGCCCGGCAAGCGCTGTGGATTGCGCGCACGGGCTTGCGCTCGCGGCGGCGGATCAACGCTGCGAGTCAGGACGAGTCGATCTATCTCGGCCCCCTCGACGAGGTCGTGGCGAGCGGCGAGACGCTCGCCGACGAGCTGATCGCGCGCTTCGAAGGGCCCTGGCACGGCGACATTGACCATGTCTTCGAAGAATATGCATTCTGAGCAAGATTGTGCCTTCTGAACCCCTGGCGCAGCGGTTCAGCTTGTGTTCATGCTATCGGGCTTTTAGTGGCTTCACGAGGGTGAGGGACCGGCCTAAGTCGTTGAACGTTGGTTGCAACGGGACGTAGCGTGCCCGCACGCCCCTGATGGCGACGGGAGACCGATTTGATCGAATGTAGTTTGATCGAACGTAGAATGTGCTGGGCACTGGCGACGCTCGCTGTTGCGGCGGCGCTCCTAGCCGGGTTCGGCCTCGTCTCGATCGATAGGGCGGCGGCGAACGCGTGCGGCGCCGCCTGCCGCAACGCCTACAATCAATGCCGGATCGCGACCAAGGGCTCGCCCTCGTGCGAGGCGGCGTACACCAACTGCGTGCAGAGGTGCCGCAAGAGGTGAGCGCGCTAGGCGGCGCCGCTCCCGACCAGGATGACGGCGAGGCACCTCGGCCCATGCGCGCCCATGACGATCTTGCCGCCGATGTCGCCCGTGCGCGACGGTCCCGAAATGAAATTGAGCGTGCGCGGCAGCACCGCAGGGCCGAGCTCGGCCGCGAGGAGCGCTAGCGCGTCCTCGTAGGCGGCGACGATCGTCTCGGCCGCGACGACGACGAGATGCGTGTCGGGAACAAAGCCCAACGTAACGGGATTGTGCGCGCCCGAGGCGAGCACCAGCGTCCCCGTCTCGGCGACGCCGGCAAGGGCGCGCGAAAGTCCCGCGCGGTCGTGTGGTTGGGCCTTCCCCCGTTGCACGACGAGTGCGGCTTCCGTCTGCCAGGGAAGCGCCGCGAGATAGGGATCTGCCCCTGAGCGCACCCGAAGCGGCACGTCGTTGGCGCTGAGTGTGCGCACGATCGCGGCGGGAACGTCGGCCGCCTCCCTGACCGTGATCACCTCCGCACCGTGCTCCCTCAGAAGCGACGTGAAGCGCGCGACAAGCGCGTCGGTCGTTTTCTCGGCCCGGCGCGGGATGGGATGGTCCGCGAGCCGCTCAGCTACGGCCTCATTTCGCGCCTGATCGGCCCGATCGACCCGGAGGGCGGCGCGAACTTTGGCCAGAATAGTGCCCCGGCTCATGGCGTCCCCTTGCGCTGCCGGCGCGCCCAGATCTGCTGGAAGGTGTGGCCCTGGGGTGCGGGGACGTCGCGATGGCGGGTCCAGCCCGCCGCCAAAGGCAAGCGACGCAGCGCGCCCCGCTTAGCTCCGAAGGCGCCCAGCACGGCAACGGCGAGGCGTGCGGCCCGGTGATAGAGCCGGGGGCGCTGAGCGACGAACGCCCAGATCCGCAGCGCGCCCCGCGTCCGCCATGCCTCGCTCTGGGCCAATGCCGCCTCACGCCATTGGCGCATCAAGCGCACGAGCGGAATTTCGACGGGGCAGACCTCCTCGCAGCGGCCGCAGAATGTGGAGGCCTGCGGCAGGCTTGCGGCCGCCGGCAATCCGGCAAGCACGGGTGTGAACACCGCGCCGATGGGGCCGGGATAGACGGAGCCGTAGGGGTGCCCCCCGACCGCTCCGTAGACGGGACACACGTTCATGCAGGCGCCGCAGCGGATGCAGCGCAGCGCGGGGCGGAACTCGCCTCCCAACAGCTCGGCACGCCCGTTGTCGAGCAGCACGATGTGGCAGACGTCGGGGCCGTCGGGATCGCCGGCGCGCCGCGGACCCGTGACGAGCGTGGTGTAGGTGGCGAAGTCTTGCCCGGTTGCCGAGCGCGCGAGCAGGCGCAGAAGCGCGAAGGCATCGCTGAGCGTCGGCACCACCTTCTCGATGGAGGCGATGACGATGTGCACTTTGGGCAGCGATTGCGTGAGATCGCCGTTGCCTTCGTTGGTGACCAGCACCGTGGAGCCGGTCGCGGCAACGAGAAAGTTGGCGCCGGTGATGCCGACGTCGGCGGCCAGAAACGTTTCGCGCAGCACGGCGCGCGCCTCGCCAACGAGCGCTTCCGGGCTCGCCAGCGCGCGATCGGCGGGAAGGTGGCGATGGCGGGCGCGGAACGTCGCTTCGATGGCGGCCGGGCTCAGGTGGATGGCGGGGGCGATGATGTGGCTCGGCAATTCGTCGCGGATCTGCACCAGGTACTCGCCCAGATCGGTTTCCACCACCTTGAGGCCGGACGTTTGCAGGTACGCGGCAAGATCGATCTCCTCCGAGACCATCGACTTGCCCTTGGCGACGAGCCGCGCGTCCGCGTCGTGACAAATCTTGCCGATGATCTTGCAGGCGTCGTCTGCGTGCGCCGCCCAGTGCACCTGCGCGCCCGCGGCGGTCGCGTTGCGCTCGAACGCTTCGAGATAGAGATCGAGATTGGCGAGTGCGTGATCCTTGATGTCGCGTCCTGAGCGCCGCAACGCCTCGAACCCGGGCAGCGCGGCCTTGGCGCGCTCGCGGGCGGCGGCGAGCCCGCCCGACAGCTCGGAGAGCGCCTCCTGCAACCCTTTATCGGCGAGCGCTTTGGTGGCGTTTTTCGCGAAGTTGGCGGGTGTGGGTCTCAAGGTCTCACTCCCGCGCCTGCTCTTGCGGCCAGGCGATGGGCGGCGCGCTCATCTCGCCCGCCAGCACTTCGGCGACGTGCCGGCAGGCGATTGGGGAGCCCTCGCGCTTGAGCTTGCCGGCGATGCTCAGCAGGCAGCCGAGCTCGCCCGACAGCACCAGCGCCGGCTCCGCGGCGGCGATGGCGGCGGTCTTCTTGCCGGCGATCGCGTTGGAGATGTCGGGAAACTTGACCGAGAACAGACCGCCGAAGCCGCAGCACGCCGCGCCGTCGCGCATCTCGACGAGCTCGACGCCGGGCATCTCCGCCAGCAGCGTGCGCGGCTCGTCCTTGATCCCCAGCTCGCGCAGCCCCGAGCAGCCGTCGTGGTAGGTGACGCGGCCGGCAAAGGTCCCCGGCACGGCCTTAAGGCCGCGCACGTCGACCAGGAAGGAGACGAGCTCATGCACGCGCTCGGCGAAGGCCCGGGCGCGCGCCTGGGCTTGCGCGTCGCCGGCCATGAGGCGAGGGTAATGCAACTTTAGCATCGCCGCGCAGGAGCCCGACGGCGCGACGACGTAGTCGAAGCCGTCGAAGGCGGCGATCGTCGCCTGCGCCAGCGCCGCGGCGCTCCTGTGATCGCCGCCGTTGTAGGCCGGCTGGCCGCAGCACGTCTGAGCGGTGGGCACGCCAACCTCGCAGCCGGCGGCCTCCAAGAGCCGCACCGCCGCAAGGCCGACCGAGGGTCGCATGAGATCGACGAGGCAGGTGACGAACAGGCCTACGCGTGGCCGATGGCTCTGACCTCTCGTCATGGGCACG
>CAYUBZ010000035.1:6713-13769 GCA_964443205.1 uncultured Hyphomicrobium sp.
TCGTCATGGGCACGCCTGCTTCTCGGTTGGCGCCCGCCTCAGGCGCTCACCTGGCGTGCTCTACTTCTGGGTCTTGAGGAAAGCAATGAGGTCCTTCAGATCGCCGGCGTTCTTCACGCCGGCGAAGGCCATGACGCCTTGCGGCAGAAACGTATCGGGCGATTCCAAATAGGCGGTCAGTTTGGGCTCGGTCCATACCAGCCCGTTGCGGGCCGCCTCGGTCATGGCGTCGGAGTAGCGGAAGCCGGGGACCGCGGCGGCCTTGCGGCCGACGACGCCGTTGAGCTGGGGCCCCGCCTTGTTGCGCGCGTCCGCGCCGATCGTGTGACAGGCGCGGCACGCATTGAAGACAACCTGACCCTTCGCGGCATCCTGCGCCCAGGCCGGCGCGGCGCCGGCGGCAACCGCGATCGAGATCGCGAGGCGTCCCCACCGTTTCATGCTCTCGCTCCTGTTTTGCTGGCCACCACAGCAAAAGCGCCGTCGCCGATCAAGGGAGCATGAGAGCGTGCAGCGCCGATGTTGCCCGTGTGCACGGCAGCCGAGCCGCTTAAGGAGCAGACGCGACGGCCTTGGAGCCTTTGCCCACGCCGCGGCTCCGCGCCTTGGGGGCTCGGTGGGGGGCTGCGCGGCCGACGACGAGCTTGGCGAGGTCGAGCCCCTTGTCCCAATAGGGCTCGGGGCCATAGAACTCGGCCAGAAACTCGATGAGCGCGGTGACCTTGGCCGGCATGAACTCGCGGCAGGGATAGACCGCGTAGATCGCCACATTCGACGAGCCGCGATATTGGGGAAGCACCACCTTGAGCTCGCCGCTCTTGAGCTCGGGCCCGATGTCCCAGGTGGAGCGCAGCCCCAGCCCCAGGCCGGCGCGCAGCGTCTCGCGGATGAACTCGCCCGAGTTGGAGCGGACGTTGCCGTTGGTGCGGACGTGGTGCTGCCCGTCCGGACCCTCGAGCCGCCAGACGTCCTGGGCCCCGGCGGACAGGCAATTGTGCCCGTCGAGGTCGGCGAGCGAGGCGGGGGTTCCGTGCTTCTCCAGGTAGGCGGGTGCGGCGCAGATCACGCGGTTGTCGGGTGCGATCTTGCGCGCCACCAGCGAGGAATCCTCCAGCTCGCCGATGCGGATGGCGAGGTCGAAGCCATCGCGGATGATGTCGATGAAGTTGTCGGTCAGCTGCACGTCGAGCTCGATGTCTGGATAGCGGGCCAGGAACGCCCCGAGGTAGGGCGCGATGTGCAGCCGGCTGAAGGTGGTCGGCATCGTGACCTTGAGCTGGCCGCGCGGCTTGGTGTTGCGCCGGCTCACGAAGTCCTCCGCCTCCTCGCAAAGGCTCAGGATGTCGACGACGCGCTTGAAATACCCCGCCCCCGTCTCGGTCAGGTTGAGGTGCCGCGTGGTGCGCTGGAACAGGCGCGCGCCGAGCCGGTCCTCGAGCTGGCTGATGCGTTTGGAGACGACGGCCGGCGAAAGCCCCATCTCGCGGCCCGCCGCCGACATGTTGCCGGTGCGCGCCACGCGTGCGAATATCTCGAGATCGCTTATGGCTGTCACTTGAGCCCCTGCGAAAGTCGTCGGGTTCGACTGGAAGCGATCACTTCGGAAGAAGACGAAGGAATTGTGACCGGCGGCCACTATAGGATATGGGTCCGATTTTCGGGAAGTTGTACTGTTGTACAATGCACATCGGATGCCTGCTAAGGTCCAACGCTCCGATTCCACAATCCAAAAACCAGCCGGCCGCCGTTGGCTTTAGGGACGTTGAGCGGGAGAATGGGCATGTCGCTGTCGAGGTTGCCGGAGCCTGACCAAGGCGTTCTCGCCCGCTCCGGCGCCATCATCAAGGATCTCGAGCAGCTGATCGGGGCCGAGGGCGTGATCTCCGATGAGGAGGGGCGGCGCACGTTCGAGGCGGATGCGCTCACCGCCTACCGCTGCCTGCCGCTCGCCGTGGTGCTGCCGCGCACCACCGAGGAGGTGGCAAAGGTCCTCAAGTACTGCCACCAGCAGCGGCTCAAGGTGGTCCCGCGCGGCGCCGGGACGTCGCTGTGTGGCGGGGCGCTGCCCGCCGAGGACGCCATCGTCGTCGGCATCTCCAGGATGAACCGCATCCTCGACATCGACTACGTGAACCGCATGATCAGCGTCGAGACGGGTATCACCAACTTGGCCATCACCGAGGCGGTATCGGCGGAAGGCTTCTTCTACGCGCCCGATCCCTCCAGCCAGCTCGCGTGCACGCTGGGCGGCAACCTGGCCATGAACTCCGGCGGCGCCCACTGCCTCAAGTACGGCGTCACCACCAACAACGTGCTCGCGTTGCGCATCGTGCTGATGGACGGCGAGATCGTCGAGGTCGGCGGCCCGCACCTCGACGCGGAGGGCTATGATCTCATGGCGCTGATCGTCGGCTCGGAGGGGCAGCTCGGCATCGTCACCGAGGCGACCGTGCGGCTTCTTCCCAAGGCGGAAGGCGCCCGCCCGATCCTTCTGGGCTTCTCGACGAGCGAGGCCGCCGGCCAATGCGTGGCGGCGATCATCGGCTCAGGCATCATCCCCGTCGCCATCGAGTTCATGGACCGGCCCGCCATCCAGGTCGCCGAAGCCTATGCCAAGGCCGGCTATCCGCTCGACGTCGAGGCGCTGCTGATTGTCGAGGTGGAAGGCTCGGCCGAGGAGATCTCCCGCCTGCTCAACCACATCGTCGAGATCGCCAAGACCTTCCATCCGCAAGTCGTCGAGGCGAGCACGTCGGCTGAGCACTCCGAGCGGATCTGGAAGGGCCGCAAGGCGGCCTTCGGCGCCATCGGCAGGATCTCCGACTACTACTGCATGGACGGCACGATCCCGCTCTCGCGTCTGCCCGAGGTGCTGACGCGGATCTCACAGATCTGCGCCGAGCACCGCCTCAACGTCGCCAACGTGTTCCACGCCGGCGACGGCAACCTGCATCCGCTCATTCTTTACGACGCCAACAACCCCGACGAGGCGCTGCGGGCGGAGCGCGCCGGCGCGGAGATCTTGAAGCTGTGCGTCGAGGTCGGCGGCTGCCTCACCGGCGAGCACGGCGTCGGCATCGAGAAGCGCGATCTCATGAACGTTCAGTTCTCGCCCTCCGATCTCGCCGTGCAAATGCGCATCAAAAGCGTCTTCGACCCGCTCTGGCTGCTGAACCCGGCCAAGGTCTTCCCGCTCGATGCGGGCGAGGACGTGGCCGACGCGACCGACGCGGCAGCCTGAGGAGATGTGGCCTTGAGCGAATTGCAAAAGCCCGCCGCCGACTGGGAGCTCCAGTTCATGGTCGCGGGCTGTGCCGAGAAGGGGCTGCCCATCGAGGTGGTGGGCTCGGGCTCCAAGCGCGCCATCGGCCGCCCCATCGACAGCGCCATCACGCTCACCACCGCCTCGCTCAGAGGCATCACGCTCTATGAGCCGAGCGAGCTCGTGATGTCGGCGAGAGCCGGCACGCCGCTCTCCCACGTGGAGGCCGAGCTTGCCGCGCACGGGCAGATGCTGGCCTTCGAGCCCATCGACCTTGCGCCCGCCACGGGCGGCCCGCAGGGAACGCAGACCATCGGCGCCATCTTCGCCACCAACCTGTCGGGTGCGCGCCGCGTCCAATCAGGCGCCGCACGCGACCACCTTTTGGGCGTCAAGGGCGTCAACGGCCGGGCGGAGTTGTTCCGGGCCGGCGGCCGCGTGATGAAGAATGTCACCGGCTATGACGTATCGCGCGGCCTGGCCGGCAGTTGGGGCACGCTCGCCGTGCTGACCGAGGTGACGTTCAAGGTGATCCCCTGGCCGGAGACCACGGCGACCATCGTCTATCTGGGCTTGCCCGACAATCTGGCCGTCGAGCTCTTAAGCGCGGCGATGGCGCAGCCGGTCGAGGTGTCGGGCGCGGTGCACCTGCAGGCCTCCGTCGCCGCGCGCCTGGGCCATTCGGGCCTCAAGACGATGGGCAAATCGGTGACGGCGCTGAGGATCGAGAACTTCGCGCCCGCCGTTGCCGGGCGCAAGCTCAAGCTCAAGGAGGCGCTCAAGGTCTACGGCAAGGCGCTGGAGCTCGACCACAGGGAGTCGTTGGAGTTCTGGGGCGAGCTGCGGCGTCTGGCGGTGATGCCCCACCGCCAATCGCTGCTCTGGCGCATCTCGACCAAGCCGACGACGGCGCCCAAGCTGGTTGCGGCGATCAAGCGCTACATGCCGGCGGAGGCCTTCTACGATTGGGCGGGCGGGCTCATTTGGCTGGAGGTGCCGGCCGCCGCCGACGCCGGCACGGCCGAGATCCGCCGCGCCGCGGCCATCCACGGCGGCCATGCCACGCTGATCCGCGCCGAGGCAAGCGTGCGCGGCTCGGTTGAGGTGTTCCAGCCCCTGAGCCCATCGATCGAGCGCTTGACGCGCTCGCTCAAAGAGGCGTTCGATCCGGCGGGTATTCTCAATCCCGGCCGCATGTACGCCAACGTGTAAGAGCAACCGATGCAGACCAACTTCCGCGCAGAGCAGCTCGACGACCCGCGCATCGCGGAAGCCGACGCCATCCTGCGCCGCTGCGTCCACTGCGGCCTGTGCATCGCCGTCTGCCCCACCTACGTGCTGTTGGGCGACGAGCGCGACAGCCCGCGCGGGCGCATCTACCTGATCAAGGACATGCTGGAAGGCGGCCGCAAGGCGAGCGCGGAGGTGCAGACCCACGTCGACCGCTGCCTGTCGTGCCTGTCGTGCATGACGACGTGCCCCTCGGGCGTCGACTACATGCACCTGGTGGACCTGGCGCGCGGCCACATCGCGCAGACGGGCAAGCGCACGACCAAGGAGCGGTTCATCCGTCAGCAGCTGGCGCACGTGCTGCCCTATCCGAAACGGTTCCGCCTTGCCCTGCAGCTGGCGCCGCTCGGGCGCCCCTGGGTGCGCCTGTTGCGCCGGTTCGGATTGAAGGAGCTCGCCGCCATGATCGAGCTGGCGCCGGCCGTGCTGCCGCCGGCGCCGAAGTACGAAGGCCCGGGCACGGCCGTAACCGAGGCGGAGCGGCGTGCCCGCGTGCTCCTGCTGGCGGGCTGTGCGCAGCAGGTGCTGCGCCCCGGCATCAACGATTCGACCATCCGGCTCTTAGCGCGCCGCGGCGTCGACGTCGTGGTGGCGGCGGGTGCGGGCTGCTGCGGGGCGCTCACCTATCACCTGGGCGAGGAGGAAGCCGCATTGGCCTTTGCCAAGCGCAACGTCGACGCCTGGTCGAAGGAGCTGGCCAAGGGCCCGGTCGATGCCATCATCGTCAACGCCTCGGGCTGCGGCACCATGGTCAAGGACTACGGCCACCTTTTGAAGCGCGATCCCGAGTACGCCGCCCGCGCGGCCCGCATCTCGGAGCTGGCGCGCGACATCTGCGAGTTCGTCGGCAACAAGTACGAGCTGGGGGCGCCCAAGCGCTGGTCCTCCCTTCGCGTCGCCTACCACCCGGCCTGCTCGCTGCAGCACGGCCAGCGCGTCGTCGAGGAGCCGCGCGCGCTGCTGGTCAAGGCGGGGTTCGGCGTCGTCGACATCGCGGAATCGCACATCTGCTGCGGCTCGGCCGGCACCTACAACATCCTGCAGCCCGATCTCGCCGCGCAGTTGCGCGACCGCAAGACCCGCAACATCAAGCGCGCGAAGCCCGATCTGGTGGCGACCGGCAACATCGGCTGCATCGCCCAGCTCGACGGCCGCTGCGACGTGCCGGTGGTGCACACGGTCGAGCTGTTGGACTGGGCCTACGGCGGGCCGGTGCCGCGCGGGCTGGAGCCGCTCGCCCGCTTCATGTCGGACGTGCCCGAGCCCAAGCGCCGCGTCGCCGATTTCATCGACGCCTAAGTCTGTGACCAAACCCCAAGCCGCCAAGCGCCAGCCGCTGCCCGCGATCGATTGGCGCCACGATCACGGTCCTTTCGACATTATTGGTGACGTGCACGGCTGCGCCGATGAGCTGGTCGCGCTGCTGGCGCGGCTCGGCTATGAGGTGCGCCTCGAAGGCACGGGTGCGGAACGCCGCGCTGCGACCAGCGCGCCAAAGGGCCGCCGCGCCTTTTTCGTCGGCGATCTGGTCGACCGCGGTCCCAACGCGCCCGACGTGGTGCGCATCGTCATGGCGATGGTCGCTGCCAATCAGGCCTCAGCCGTCATCGGCAACCACGACGACCGGTTCCTGCGCTGGCTCAAGGGCAACGACGTCCAGATCTCGCACGGGCTGGAGCGCACGGTGGAGCAGTTCTCCGCTGAAAGCGATGCGTTCAAGCAGGCAACGCGCGCCTTTCTCGAAGGGCTGCCGAGCTATGCCTGGCTCGACGATGGCCGGCTCGTCGTTGCGCACGCCGGCCTGAAAGAGGAGATGCTGGGGCGCAATACGAAGGCCGTGCGCCGCTTCTGTCTCTATGGCGACATCTCGGGCAAGCTCGACGAAGCTGGGCTGCCGGAGCGCTTCAACTGGGCGGCGGACTATGCCGGCGCGCCGTTGATCGTCTACGGCCATACGCCGGTCGTTGAGCCGGCGTGGCAGGGGAACTCGGTGTGCATCGATACCGGAGCCGTGTTCGGCGGCGCGCTCACCGCATTGCGCTGGCCGGAGCGGGAGATCGTCGCGGTGCCGGCGCATGATGCCTACGCGCCGCTGCGCCGCGGCTTCGGCCTGCCGCCGGTGCGTCCGAAGACGGACGACAAACCCTGAGATGCAAATACGTGGGGGTCGCGTATTGGATACCCTCCCCTTGATGGGGAGGGTGGTCGGCGAAGCCGACCGGGTGGGGTGAAAGGCTTAGAGCATCGCTCGAAGCATTGCTCCTTGTCGTTCCCCCCATCCCTAACCCCTCCCCACGAGGGGGAGGGGAACATGTAGTGCGTTCGTGAGTGCTGGAGACAGAAACTCGCGCGCCGTTTGCGCCGGCACGGTGATCCGCTATAAGGCCTCACCCGAGGCACACCGGCGCGCGTACCGCGCCCGCAATCTGACATCCGATGGCGAAACCCAGCAAAGACGCGCGCCCCACAGCCCGCCTGCCGAAAGGCCTTCGCGACGTCGAGGC
>CAYUBZ010000036.1:0-13650 GCA_964443205.1 uncultured Hyphomicrobium sp.
ACCATGGCGACGCCTTCCACGTCGAGGTCGAACTGGGCGAAGTAGGCCATGGGCGTGACCGCGAGGCCGATGTCGTGCACCTCCGCGCCGCCGGCCAACAGCCCGACCATCAGCGCCTGCTTCACGCTCGCCGAGTACCAGCGGTAGTCGTGGCCGACGACGAAGCGCTTCGGCACGCCGCGATTGGCAAAGACCGTGGTGAGACCGAGACCCACCGCGTTGAGCCCCATGAGATTGATCTCTTCGGGGAACAGCCAGCGCGCGTCGTACTCGCGAAAGCCCGTCGGCTTGACGAGGGGGAAGCGCTCGAAGTCGGCGGTGTTCGGCTTCAGATCGGCGCGCGGCTTGGGCAGCATGGTGCTCGTCCTGTGGGGGACCCGAGGGATCGCCCGGCAGGTGTAAACGCCGCGGCGAGAAGAGTCGATTCGGAGGTTGTGCGAGGAGAGACGGTGAGCGGCGCGCTATTCCTGCAGCACGAGCAGCCCGGAGCGCATGTCGAAGCGCGACAACCGGCTCAAAAAGCTCATGCCCAGCAGCGAGGTCTTGAGGCGCCCCGGTTCGGCCACGGCCGCGGGAACGTCGCGCACCGTGATGTCGCCGATCGAGATGCGGTCGAGCTTGACGGGCGCGTAGCGTGCGACACCGTTGGCCGTCGAGACGGCACGATTGAAATCGCCCTCGTTCAAGTAGAGGCCCGCGCGCTCGGCGTCCTCGTAGGTGAGCGCGACGAGGGTCGCACCCGTATCGACCATCACCTCGATGCGGCGCCCGTTGACGTCGGCCTCTGCACTAAAGTGCCCGTTGCGCCCGGCCTCGATCTCGACGACCGAGCCGAAGCGGGCGGTGGCCTGCATGTCGCCCGCGTCGTCCCGCCGCATGGCGATGTCCTCGGGTGCCGGGAGACCGAGCAGGCGCTCCGTTCCCGTCTTGAGCGTGTCGAAATGGGTGAACGCCGCCACGCCGATCACAGCGACGACGCCCCAGCTCGCGGCCTCGCGCAGCAGTCGTCTCGTGCCTGGTGTCAGCGCCATCAATGCAGCTCCGCGCGGGGGGATCCTGCCACTACTGTTGAGAGTGCGGCTCCACCGCGATCCGCGCTTTCAACCTCTGAGTGTCAGGAAATCCTTGGAGAATTCATAGGACCGCAATCGCCTTAAGAAACTCATACCGAGCAAGTTCTCGTTAAGGCTTCCCGGCTGCGACACGAGTGCGTCGACGTTGTCGACGACCAGGGGGCCGATGGCCACCGAGCGCAGGCGCACGGGCGCGGCATAGGTGGTGCCGTTGGCGGTACGCACGGCAACGGTGTAGGCGAGACCGCCGGTGTCGATGCCGGCGCGCTCCGCCTCGGTCGATTTCAAAACCACCGTCGAGGCCCCGGTGTCGACCAACAGGGTCATCGCCTGGCCGTTGACCGAGCCGCGCACGGCGAAGTGACCATCGAGCCGGCGGCGGACGCGAACGGCCCGCTGACCTTCGTCCTCCGTTCCGACGTCCACGATCTGACCGGGGGGCACGAGCTCGCCCGCCACACGGGTGGCAACGCCGGACAGCTCCTCGCGATAGCTGTAAAGGGCAATGAGGCCGATGCCGACCGCGGCCCAGATCAACAGGTAGCGCACCGCCTGCAGCGCGTTCGTGCGCTCGCCGCTGAGAAGGACCATGAGGTAGATGGCAATAAGAAGCAGCCCGCCGGCGAGAATGATGATCTCGAGCGTGCCCATTTCCGACAGAAACTGCACGTCGCCGCGAAAGAAAAGGAGCAGGCCTGCGAGCACGATGAACGCCAGCAGCAGCCATTTCAGCATCGGCTCACCCCCTCGCTCGGGTTCATGCTCACCCCTTGTGGAGCGCCGCCTTGCGCTGGGCGAGCTCAGACATGATGCGGCGGCGCTCCGCGCCCGTCATCGATGCCCAGTTGGAGATCTCGGCAATGGAGCGCCCGCAGCCCCGGCACAAGCCCGACGCGCTATCGATCTCGCAGATGTCGACGCAGGGGGTTTCCATGGGCCCTTTTACTTGCCGCGCGCGCCGGCCGGTTGCTCCAGCGCGCCCTTACGCGGAATTATTTAGCCTTCGCCGCGGGCCAGCACAACGCGAGGCTGAGCGCTTTGTCAGTTGAGGGAGGCCGTGTCACCGGAGGCGGGTGCCGAGCGCGTCTTGGCGCGCAACCGCGCGGGGCGCGGGGGACGGCCAGCCCTCTCCGTCAGCTTGTGCGTCTCTTGCCCCAGGGGCTGCAGCGGCGCCATGGCGTGCAGCACGCGGAAGGCCGGCAGTATGACCTTGGCCTCGGTGCCTTTGCGCAGCTGGGAGGTGAGCACAAGGCTGCCGCCGTGCAGCTCGATCAGGTTCTGCACGATGGCAAGGCCCAATCCGGCGCCGCCCTCGGCGTTCTGCTGAGCGAGAGCACCCTGGCCGAAAGCCTGCAGCACCTTGGGAATCTCGTCCTCGGGGATACCGGGGCCGGTGTCGCGGACGCTGAGGTACTGGGCGCCGTCGGCGGTCGCGCCGACGCTGAGCGTGATCCGGCCGCCCTTGGGCGTGAACTTCACGGCATTGGACATCAGGTTGAGGCAGATTTGGCGCATCGCGCGCTGGTCCGCCCACACGACGGGAAGGCTCGGCGTGAGCTCCTCGGCAACCAGCAGTCCTTTGCTTTCCGCTCTGAGCTTTAGAAGCTTGTGGCAATCGTCGGCGATGTCGACCAGCCGCACCGGCTCCTCGTGCAGCTCGTAGCGCCCCGACTCGATGCGCGTTAGGTCGAGAACCTCGTTGATCAGGTGCAGAAGGTGGCGCCCGCTGTCCAGGATGTTGCCGGCATACTCGCGGTAGGTGGGGTTCTCCAACGGGCCGAACAGCTCGGTCTTCATCACCTCGGAGAAGCCGAGAATGGCGTTGAGCGGCGTCCTCAGCTCGTGGCTCATCGTCGCGAGGAAGCGGGACTTGGCCTGGTTGGCCGTCTCCGCGCGGCGGCGGGCCTCGTCGGAGACCGACTTTTCCTCCTCGAGCTCGGCGATGAGTGCATCCTTCTCGGATCGGAACTCGAGCATCGACAACGCCGTCGATCGCAGCCCGCGCGCCAAAAAGACGAAGTAGAGATAGACGCCGACCGCCATCGAGGCCAGCGCCAGATAGAACGGGTCGCCCAGCAACAGCAAGCGCAGCACCACCGCCGCCGTCATGGGGACGGTGCCGACAAAAAGGATGGAGGGGATCGGCGCGGCGAACATGGTGCGGATCGCCAGCACGACGATGAGCGTGGCGAAGATGAAGACGTGGGAGGCGAACAAGAGGTTGCCGCCCATGGCGAGGTCCTTGCCCACGCCGACCAATGCGAAGCCCGCCAGTGCAATGCCGTTCAACAGCTCGATGATGACGAAGCGGCGGCGCCAGAGCGCGACGTTCACCTGCGACGGCGCCAACGCCAGGAAGCGGCGCCCCTGATCCAGAAGGATCACCTTGGCGCTGATGACGATCACCAGCCAGACGATGGCGTCGAGCACGGGCGCCCAGAACATGGAGGCGATGGCGAAGAGCGCATAGAGGGCCGGCATGGTGACCGCGGCGCCGAGCTCGCTGCGCACATACATCGCCAGCAGCTCGTGCTCGAACTCCGGCTTGATGCTGGTTCCGGCCGCAAGACGGTCGCGCGTCGCCCTGAGGTCGGCGGCGGCACGCTGTCTCGCGGCGCGCCGGCTCCGAAGCCGCGCGACCTCATCGGCTATGGCACTGCTGCTCATTTCTTTCCGCCGTGTGGGGGCCAAGCGGAGGCCCAACCCGGGGCCATGTCCTCAAATGCAATCTCCGCCAGATATCGTAACCAAGTGATTAACAAAGCGTTCCTTCAGGGAGTGTGGAGATGCAAGTCGGCCCTGTTGACGCCCGTTCCGCGCGCATTGTGGTGAACGCGCCGCGCGGCTACGGTCGTTAAGACTGAAACGCCAGAAGCCCCAGGCCATGCGGATCATCGAGACGCGCGGCGCGCCCAACCCCCGCCGGGTGCGCATCTTCCTCGCCGAAAAAGGGCTCGCCGTTCCCTTCGAGGAGGTCGATCTCATGGCGGGGGAACTGAAGACTCCGGAGTTCACCGACCTGAACCCGATGCAGCGGGTGCCGGTGCTGATCCTCGACGATGGCACCGTGATCGCGGAATCGGTCGCCATATGCCGCTATTTCGAGGAGCTGCAGCCGCAGCCGCCGCTCTTCGGGACGGGCGCGCTGGGGCGGGCGATGGTGGAGATGTGGCACCGGCGGGTGGAGTTCGGGCTGTTTGCGGCGGTTGCGTTCGTGTTCCGCCATCTCAATCCGAAGATGAGCCATCTGGAGGTGCCGCAGGTCGCCGAGTGGGGCGAGGCCAACAAGGCGAAAGTGGCGGACATGCTGCGCCTGCTCGATAGCGCGCTGAGCAGCCGCCCCTTCATCGCCGGTCCCGACTACTCCATTGCCGACATCACGGCGTTGGTCGCCGTCGACTTCATGAGGGCTGCGCGGCTTGACCGGCCCGATGGCCTCACCAATGTCGCGCGCTGGCACCAGCAAGTCTCGGCGCGCCCGAGCGCCCAGGCGTGAACGGCAATTTAGCATCGTTGTTGGCCGCGCGTTGTCGCCGCGGCGAAAATGGCGGAGGATTGCATCGCTGATGGCTTCTGCGAGGCGCACATGAAGCTCACCATCGTCGGCTCGGGCGACGCGTTCGGCTCCGGCGGCCGGCTGCAGACCTGCTATCACGTCGCCATACCGGGCGAGGACTTCCTCATCGACTGCGGCGCGACCGCCATCATCGGCATGCAGCAATTGGGGCTCGACCCGGATCGCGTCTCCACCATCTTCATCTCCCACCTGCACGGCGATCATTTTGCTGGGCTGGTGTGGTACCTCTTGCATGCGCATTACGTAACGCGGCGGACCGCACCGCTGACGATCACGGGGCCCAAGGGCACAGCCCTACGGTTCGCCACCGCCGCCGAGGCGCTCTTTCCCGGGTCTTCGAAAATCGAGCGCCGCTTCGAGATGCGCTTTCTCGAGTACACCGAGGCGACGCCATTGCAGGTCGGTGCAGTGCAGGTGACTCCCTTCGAGGTGAGCCACCCCTCCGGCGCCCCGCCCTATGCCTTGCGGCTGGAAAGCGCAGATAAGATCTTGAGCTTTTCCGGCGATACCGAATGGGTCGATAGCCTGCTGCCGGCGGCCAAGGGCGCGGACCTCTTCATCGCCGAATGCTTCAGCTTCGACGTGCAGGTCGGCTATCATATGACGTGGCGGAAGATCGAGACCAACCTCGACCGGCTGGGCGCCAAGCGCGTG
Organism: uncultured Hyphomicrobium sp.; assembly: GCA_964443205.1. GTDB lineage: Bacteria > Pseudomonadota > Alphaproteobacteria > Rhizobiales > Hyphomicrobiaceae > Hyphomicrobium_A. Next base: position 5,305 of record CAYUBZ010000036.1, read on the forward strand.
CTGCTCACGCATATGAGCACCGAGATGCTGGCGCACCGCGACCACGTCCGCGACGCCCGCGTCCTTCTCGCCAAGGACGGCATGACACTCGATATCTGAGCGAGGGGCCGTGACGTCGAGCCTCGATCGGTTGCTGGTCCAGATCCGAAAGTGCCGGATCTGCATTGAGGAGCCCCACGGGCGGCCGCTGCCGCACGAGCCGCGTCCGGTCCTGCGGGTGAGCCGCTCAGCACGGCTCGCCGTGGTCGGCCAGGCACCTGGCACGCGCGTGCACGCCTCGGGCGTGCCCTTCAGCGATCCATCGGGTGAGCGGCTGCGCGAGTGGATGGGTGTCACGGACGACGAATTCTACGACACGCGCCGCGTCGCCATCGTTCCCATGGGCTTCTGCTACCCCGGCCAGGATGCAAACGGCGCCGATCTGCCGCCGCGGCCCGAGTGCGCTCAGGCTTGGCGGGCGCGTCTTTTCTCGCATCTACCGCAGATCGAGCTGATGCTTCTCGTGGGCGGGTATGCGCAACGCTGGCATCTGGGCGCAGAGGCGGCCCGCAGCGTCACCGCCACGGTGGAGGACTGGCGCGCTCTATTGGACCGCCCCGGCGCTCCCCGCGCGCTGCCGCTGCCGCATCCGTCCTGGCGCAACAACGGCTGGCTCAAGGCGCATCCCTGGTTCGAGGCCGAGCTGGTGCCGCAGTTGCGCGCGGAGGTGCGGCGCCTGCTGGCGTGAAGCAACGCTTTGTAGAAAAAATTTACTCCCTATCCCCTTGACGGGCGCCGCAACGGCAAGCCTACTCGCGACGCCTGCGATAATGAGGAACATTTTTCCAAACAGGGTTTGGCAATGCTCGATGAAATGGACGTCAAGATCCTGCGCATACTGCAAGAGGACTGCACCCGGCCGGTCGCCGACATCGGCAAAGAGGTGGGCCTGTCCACCACGCCCTGCTGGCGGCGCATCCAGAAGCTGGAGGAGGCCGGCGTGATCCAGCGCCGCGTCGCGATCCTCGACCCGCACAAGGTCAACGCCGGCGTTACCGTCATCGTCTCCATCAAGACCGATCAGCACACGCTGGGCTGGCTCGAGAGGTTCCACAGCGCGGTTGCCGACTTTCCCGAGGTGGTCGAGTTCTACCGGATGTCGGGCGAGGTCGACTATCTGTTGCGCGTGGTCGTGCCCGACATCGAGGCCTACGACGTGTTCTACAAGAAGCTCATCGCGCGCATCGAGATTGCCAAGGTGTCGTCCGCCTTCGCCATGGAGCAGATCAAGTACACCACCGCGCTGCCCCTGCAGTTTGCGCGCGCCGCCGCGCCTGAGCGCACGGTGAAGGCCTAAACCAAGAGATAGAGCGCGGACAGCGTGAAGCACATCAACGCGGCGATGCCGAGCGCGGCAAACGTCAGCGACATCCCCAAGACCCGGTAGCGAAGGATTTGCGGCGTCTGCGAAAGCCCGTAGGCGTGGATGAGCCGGCCGGCGATGAGGATGAGCCCGACGAGGTGCAGGAGCGGGCGCGGCGGCGCCATGCTCTCGGCCAGCGCCATCAGCAGCAGCGTGAAGGGGACGTACTCGGCGAAATTCGCGTGCACGCGCATGCGGCGCAAAAGCTCAGGCTCCTCGCCGTGCCCCAGCTCGACGCGTTTTTCCCGGCGCCAGCCGATGACGCGCACGCTCAACACCAGAAAAAGGACGGCGAGCAGCGAAGCGTAGAAGGCGGTGATGGTCATGCGTGGCCTCCGTCGGCCCAGGCGAATTTCTCGATCATCACACTAGCACCTCACGTGCCGATGATCTTGATGAGCACGCGTTTGCGGCGCCCGCCGTCGAACTCGCCGTAGAAGATCTGCTCCCAGGGGCCGAAGTCGAGCTTGCCGGCGGTAATGGCGACGACCACCTCGCGCCCCATCACCTGCCGCTTCAGGTGGGCATCCGCATTGTCCTCGCCGGTGCGGTTGTGGCGGTAGTGGGCGACGGGCGCGTGCGGCGCCAGTCCCTCCAGCCAGACCTCGTAGTCGTGGTGGAGGCCCTTTTCGTCGTCGTTGATGAACACCGACGCGGTGATGTGCATGGCATTGACGAGCACCAGGCCGTCGGTGATGCCGCTGTCGGCGAGGCACTTTTCGACGTCGGGCGTGATGTTGACGAACCCGCGCCGCCCTTTGATCTCGAACCAAAGCTCCTTGCGGAAGGATTTCATCGCGAAGCCTTTCGCGCGAGAGGCGACTACGAGCCGTCTACGGCCCTGAGCCGGGCAATGAGGCTCGAGGTGTCCCAGCGGGCGCCGCCCATCTCCTGCACTTGCGAATAGAATTGATCGACGAGGGCCGTGACCGGCAGGCTCGAGCCGTTGCGCTGGGCCTCGGCGAGGCAAATGCCTAAGTCCTTGCGCATCCAGTCGACCGCAAAGCCGAAGTCGAACTTGCCTTCGCTCATGGTCTTCCAGCGGTTCTCCAGTTGCCAGGACTGCGCCGCGCCCTTGGAGATCGTCGCCATGACGAGGCCAAGATCGAGATTGGCCTTCTCAGCGAAGTGGATCGCCTCGGAGAGGCCCTCGAGCAGCCCGGCGATGGCGATCTGGTTGACCATCTTGGTGAGCTGGCCCGCACCCGACGGCCCGATGCGCGTGACTGCGCGCGCATAGGTCCGGACGAGAGGCTCTGCGCTTGCAAAGGCCTCCGCCTCGCCCCCAGCCATGACGGTGAGCGTGCCGTTCTCGGCTCCCGCCTGGCCGCCCGACACGGGCGCGTCGAGAAAGGAGAACCCACGCTCGTGGGCGGCGGCGGCAAGCTCGCGGGCGACCTCGGCCGACGCGGTCGTGTGATCGATGAAGACCGAGCCCGCGCCCATCCCCTGAAAGGCCCCGCCCTCGCCGATGGTGACGGAGCGCAGATCCTCGTCGTTGCCGACGCAGCAGAAGACGAAATCGGCGCCCGTTGCGGCTGCCGCCGGCGTCGCGGCCGTCGCTCCCGCACCGTATTCGGCGACCCAAGCCGCGGCCTTGGCGGGGGTGCGATTGTAGACGACGACGTCGTGGCCGCCTTGTTTCAGCAGGTGCCCCGCCATGGGAAAACCCATGACGCCGAGCCCGATCCACGCCGCCTTGGCCATCCTTATCGGGCCCTCAATGCGTGATGGGTTGGTCGGGGAAAGCCAGCTGCTCGCGGGCGCGCCACTCGTTCGACACGTAGTTGATGATCACCGACTTGCGCACGCCCTCGATCTTGCGCCGCTCGAAACCGTGGAAGGTGATGTCGGAGGGAACGAACACGAGTGCCGCGTTGCTTTCGAAGGGCGAGCGGCCGACGTGGTGCTTCTCCGCGTCGTAGATGTCGGTGCCGAGGTCGGCGTGGCTGGGATCCTTCGACGTGTAGAGCAGCATCGTGAATAGCTTCACGCCGAGGTCGGAGTGCGGCTCGAGCCAGAAGCCGTCGGTGTCCTGCGCGAACTCGACGCGGAGATAGGTTCCGTCCAGATCGGTGGCGAAGTGCTGCTCGATGCGGTCGGTGACGGGCTTGCTCTGAAAGGCCTCGTTGAAGGCGTTGCAGACGGCGTAGCGGCCCATGTTCTCTTGGTCGAAGTACTTGCGCGTGTTGTTGTGCAATTCGCGTTTGCCCGAGACGCCCTCGAGCGGCGGCGCCTCGAACGGCAGGTCGAGAATGGCGTCGAGCGCATCGTCGGGCAGGCAGTGGGTGAGGAACCAGTGCCTGTAAGGGGTCTGCGTGCACTTGGAGCTGTCGATGCTCTTGAGCATCGAGTCGACGATTGCTTGGGGCGTGATGGCCATGTGGCGTAGCTTCCCTGGTTTAAGCGGCAGGAGCGGATGAAGGCCGCGCCCCGCAAGCATTTTTTGGAGACTGCAGGTGCGCTTGCGCCGACCGAGCGGATGCAGAGGTCCCCTGAGCGTTCTGATGGATCAGAAAGTCGCTGCCGCCACTTAGCATCGGCCGCCGCGGAAGCGCAATTGTCGGGGTGCCGCAATTCCCGCCGGGCGTGTGGGAGCGAGGGGGTGCCCATAAGAAAGGAGGCCCCGGATCCGGTGGATCCGAGGCCCTAGTTCTGGGGGAGAGCAAGTAGGTAGGGGAGAGAGTCAGTCGTCGGGTCGTAAACCTTTTGTGGCGGGAAGCCCTTTCGTCAGGTGCGTTCGATGCGGAGATTGGCGTCGCTTCCTGCCGGGTGCGAGGCCTGGCTTCTGGCCGAATTGAGCGAGGCGACGAGCAGGATTCCCGTCACCAGAAACAGGATGAGCGCGCCGGTGCGAGCCCAGGCCCGTTTCGGCCCGTTCTGTGCTTTGGCGCCCCGGAGATCCATGATTGCTCCTTGTAAGGAAAGGCGTGTGTGATCCAGTTGATGTTTCTGTAACCTATAAGACCTCGTTAGTCTAACCGTTGCTCGACCTATGGATAACGGGACAATTTTAGCTTTAACAAAGTATTTACGGGTTGAGCTAGGCTCCCCTAGGCCGCTTGATCTTTACCTCTTCCGCGCGTCCCGGATCTGGCTCAGCGTTTGCCGCGGGCTGATCGCCTCGGGGTCGAGCTTCAGCTCGATGACGGTCGGCAGGGCCGCAGTCAGGGCGCGCTGCAGCACCGGGAGGAAGTCCTCGGTCCTGGTGATCGTCGCGCCGGCGGCGCCGAAGCTGCGGGCGAGCGCGGCAAAATCGGGGTTAACGAGGCTGGTCGCCAGCACGCGCCCGGGAAAGAGCCGCTCCTGGTGCATGCGGATCGTCCCGTACATGCCGTTGTTGGCGACGATGAGCACGATGCCGAGCCCGTACTGAACGGCGGTCGCCAGCTCCTGGCCGGTCATCAGCATGCAGCCGTCGCCGGCCAGCGCCACGACCGCGCGCTCAGGGTGGGCGATCTTGGCCGCGATCGCCGCCGGCAGGCCGTAGCCCATGGAGCCCGAGGTGGGGGCGAGCTGGGAGGGGTAGCGCTTGTACTGGAAATAGCGATGCAGGAACGCGGCATAGTTTCCCGCGCCGTTGGTGAGGATGGCGTCCTCCGGCAACTCGGCAGACAGGGCGGAGATCACCTCCTCGAGCTTGACGCTGCCGGGCGTCGGAAGGGGCTTCAGGGACTGCTCATAAGCGGCGCGCAGGTCGCGGCGCAGGCGGGCCCAGCGGTGCTTGGGCGGCGCTTTCATTCTGCTGAGCGATTTTGTGAACGGCTCAGGCGCCGCCACGATCGGCAGGTCCGTCCGGTAAAGACGCCCCAGCTCGTCGGGCGAGGGGTGCGCATGGACCAGAAACGGCCCGGGGTCCGGAACCGAGAGCAGCGTGTAGCCGGCGGTCGTCACGTCGCTGGGCACCTCCCCGATGACGAGCAGAAGATCGGCGCTGCGCATGGCCGCCGCCAGCTTCGGGTCGGGATCGATGCCGGCGTTCCCGACATACGCCGCGTGCCGGTTGTCGAAATGGTCCTGGCGGCGAAAGGCGGTGGCGACGGGCAGGTCGAAGGTTTCGGCGAAGGCGGCGAGCTGGTCGGCGGCGTCGGGGCTCCACCCCGGTCCGCCGGCGAGGACCAGCGGGCGCTGGGCCGAAGAAAGCTTGTTCTTGAGACGCGTCATCTCCGCTGCCGAGGGCGCGGGGTTCGGGGCTTGCGCAGGTGCGGCGTCCTTGGTCTCGACACTGCTAAGGAGAACATCCTCAGGCAGCCCGAGCACCACCGGTCCGGGCCGGCCGGCAAGGGCGGTCTGGTAAGCGCGGGCTACCAACTCCGGCAGGCGCTCGGGCGCGCGCACAACGCCCACCCACTTGGCGATTGAACCGAACAGCGCCGCCACGTCGATTTCCTGAAACGCCCCGCGCCCTTCGAGCGGTTGGGCCGTCAAGCCGACCAGCAGGATCATCGGCGTGGAGTCGTGGTGGGCGACGTAGACGCCGCTCACGGCGTTGGCGGCACCGGCCGCGCGCGTCACAAACGCGACGCCGGGCGCGCCTGAAAGCTTGCCCGAAGCTTCCGCCATCATGGAGGCGCCGCCCTCGTGGCGGCAGACGATGGTGCGGATCGGACCCTCGTCGAAGAGCGCATCGAGTGCCGGGAGGAAGCTTTCACCAGGCACCGTGAAGAGCGTGCGGCAGCCCTGGATGACGAGCTGGTCGATTAGGATTTTTCCCCCCGTCCGCATCAAGATACCTTCGCCGGCTCGCATCGCATGGGGTGTTTTAGGCAGGGGCGGAGGCCACAGAACAGGACAAATAGCCCGTTGGGTTACGAGCGGTACATCCGGCGCCTGCGCCGGCACGTTAGGGTTGAAGGCTCTGGCGGCTCGGATCACAGTGGGTTTGGAGCCGCGGCGCGCACTGTTGCGTCACAAGAAAGGGCTTTACAGGGGGGGCAGCGCGCCCTAAATGCAGCGCTCTTTTGGTTCGGCGGTCACTGCTTTGAGCAGCGCCTTTGTTCGCCTTTGATGGCGGTGGAGGTCCTATGCGATGGAGAAGCTCTCCTCTGCGGCAGCACTGATCGACAAGTGCCGGCCCGAGCGGCCGGTGCGCGGATTGCGCCCGCACGCGGCTGGGCGCGCGGCCCGATGGTTTCTGGAAAAGTTTCCCGGTGACGTGGCCTACGCCTACAAGGCGAACAGCTCGGTCTTCCTGATCGGGGCGCTGTACGGCGCCGGCATCCGCCATTTCGACGTCGCCTCGCTGCCCGAGATCGAGGATGCGGCGACGATCCCCGACGCGCACTTGCATTTCATGCATCCCGTCAAATCGCCCCACGCGATCTCTCGCGCCTATGAGATGGGCGTGCGCTCATTCGCACTCGACGGCGAGGACGAGCTCGACAAGATCCTGGCCGCGACTGGAAACGCGCGCGACCTGCTGCTGTGGGTGCGCCTCGCGGTTCCCGCCATCAACAGCCGCATTCCCTTGGAGCGCAAGTTCGGGCTTTCGGGTGCGAAGGCGGCGCGGCTGCTGGTCAAGACGCGCCAGGTCGCCGCCGAGCTGGGTCTGACCTTCCACGTCGGCTCGCAGACGACGACGCCGGACGCGTTCGTCACCGCGCTGGGCGAGGTGCACAAGCTCATCGTCAAGGCGGGCGTCGTCATCGACCGGCTCGACGTGGGCGGCGGCTTTCCCGCGCGCTACCCCGACAGCGATCCGGCACCTCTTCAGGACTTTCTCGACACGATCCTCAACGGCATCGAGTTGCTGCCCGTCCGCGAGAACATCAAGCTCATGTGCGAGCCGGGCCGGGCGCTGGTCGCCGAGGCGGAGAGCCTCATCGTGCGCGTCGATGCGCGCCGCGACGGCAACCTCTTCATCAACGACGGCTCCTACGGCATGCTGTTCGATGCGGCGCACTTGGGCTTCATATTCCCCACGCGGCTCGTCAGCCGCGACGTCGATCCGTCGGAGCCGCTTCTTCCCTTCGAGCTGTGGGGGCCGACCTGTGACTCTATCGACTACATGAAGGGCCCGTTCATGCTGCCGGCGTCGACGGCCCCGGGCGACTACATCGAGATCGGCAACATGGGCGCTTACGGGCGGGCGATCGCCGGCCATTTCAACGGCTACGGCGAGTATGACGAGGTGATCCTGCTCGACGAGCCGATGCTGACCATGTACGGGGCCGAGGTCGTCGCGGCGCGGTCTGCGCAGCGCTGAGCCTGCGGCGCGGCTCTCGTTGGCCGCGCTGTCGACAGATAATCCACCTCCTGTCCACAGCCGAATCGCACTATCCACAGGGTGAGCAGTCCAGAGGGGGCCTCATGCCTGGGAAAGAATTCATGGCGCGCATGGCGCCGGAGTTTGCGCAGCACGTCGGGTCGGCGCGGGAGAACGCCAGCCGGCAGGCCGCCGTGGAACGGCTGATCGCCAAGGCCGAGTACGAATACTTTCAGGTGCGCCGCGACCTGAGGGCAGTGCTGGGGATCGCAGAGGAGCCCGCGGCAGCGCCGGAAGCTCCGTCCGCTCCGCCCGAGGCCGCCGCCAAGGCCGCCTGAGGCGCGCGGCCGGCTGCCGGCGCGTCAGCGGTTTATGTCCCGGTGCCGTTTTGATGGCGCCGCGACCGGCTATCCACAAGAGAATGGTGCCGCACCCAGTTTTGCTCTGGACGTGCGAATCGGTCTTCGGCCAGGATCATGGGCACAATCTCCGTTGTCCCCCAGCGGAGAGAGCCTTACTCCCTCAAGGCTCATAGGAGCGCCGGTCAGGAGTACCCACAACTGACTCGGCGCTCTCTTTTTTGAGCCGATCTTTTTTATTGGCGAGGACCCGGACGGCGTGAGGCGTTGCGCCGCCCGAGCCCCCGGGGCCCAATCATCCATGCAGGTAGACGAGGCACCCAGCCTCGACGATAGCGGTTTTGGTGGCCGATTTTGGCCGGCCAAGCGGCGTTTGCGTG
>CAYUBZ010000037.1:0-13288 GCA_964443205.1 uncultured Hyphomicrobium sp.
CGCGAGAACGCCTCCGTCGGCCTCTACGTCTATCCCAACCTGATGGCGGCCGACATCCTCGCCTACAAGGCGACGCACGTGCCGGTGGGCGAGGATCAGAAGCAGCACCTGGAGCTTTCGCGCGACATCGCGCAGAAGTTCAACAACGATTTCAAGGTGTGGATCGAGAGGGCCGGCTACGCGGACGGCATCTTCTTTCCGCAGCCCGAGCCGGTGATCACGGGACCGGCGACGCGCGTGATGAGCCTGCGCGACGGCACCAAGAAGATGTCGAAGTCGGACGTCTCCGACTTGTCGCGCATCAACCTCACCGACGACGCCGACACGATCGCCAAGAAAATCCAGAAGGCGAAGACCGACCCCGAGCCGCTGCCTTCTGACGAGAAGGGGTTGGAGGCCCGGCCGGAAGCGGAGAACCTCGTCGGCATCTACGCGGCGCTGGCGGGCAAGACCAAGGCCGACATACTCAAGGAGTACGGAGGCGCGCAGTTTTCCACCTTCAAGAAGGCGCTGGCCGAGCTTTGCGTTGCGCGTCTGGCTCCCATCGCCGAGGAGACGAAGCGCTTGATGGCAGACGTTTCAGAGATCGACCGCGTCCTCGCCGACGGCGCCGGCCGCGCCCGCGCGATCGCCCGGCCGGTGCTGGACGAGGTCAAGGACATACTTGGCTTCGTGCGGTCTTAAGACCGTGCAAAGCCTAAGCACCGGCGATGACAGACGCTTGTTGTGGGCGTCACAGCCTCATGGCAGCATGCGCGCATGAACATCAAAAAGAAGCGTCGCTCCTTCGAATCGGGTCACTTCCGCAAATTCCTGCTCATCGTCGACGAGAGCCAGGAGGTCGACGTCGCGCTCTATTACGCCGCCAGCCGCATTCAGCGCTCCACCGGCTCGATCGTGATGCTGTATGTCATCGTGCCCCAGGAATTTCAGCATTGGATCAACGTGCGCCAGCAGCAGGTGGAGGAGGAGACCACCAAGGCCAAGGCCCTCTTCCGACTGTTCCGGCGCAAGCTCAATCAGGTGGGATTCGAGGACGTGGCCTCGGAGGAGATCATCCGCGAAGGGGCCAAAGGCGAGGAGATCCGCAAGCTCATCGACGAGGACGAGGACATCGCCGTGCTCGTGCTGGGCGCCTCGACAGACCCCGCCGGCCCCGGCCCGCTGGTGGCCTCGCTGGCCGCCGGCGCGGCGGCGGGCAGCTTCCCCATTCCCATCACCATCGTGCCTGGCGCGCTGGAGCTGGAGGATATTCAGGCTTTGGCCTGAAGGTGTTAGCGAAGGTCTCGAATTCCGCCGCCAGATGTCTTATCTTAGAGGTGTTCTAAATTACGCAAGCCGACCCGCCGGTCAGGGCAGGCGGCCACGATAAGACGGAGACGCGAGGCGATGTTCATCCAGACCGAGGCGACGCCCAATCCCGCCACGCTCAAGTTCATTCCGGGCAAGCCCGTGCTTGCAGAGGGGACGGCCGACTTCACCGCCAAGGACGAGGCGCTGGCCTCGCCGCTGGCGTCAAGGCTGTTCGATATTAAGGGCGTGCGCGGCGTGTTCCTGGGCTCCGACTTCATTTCCGTCACCAAGGGCGACGTGGAGTGGCAGCACCTGAAGCCGATGGTGCTCGGCGCCATCATGGAGCACTACGTGTCGGGCGCGCCCATCGTCGCGGAGGAGAGCGCCAACGATGCGGCCGGCGTCTCCTTCGATCCCAAGGACCAAGCGGTCGTCGATACGATCAAGGAGCTTTTAGAGACGCGCGTCCGCCCGGCGGTCGCCCAGGACGGCGGCGACATTACCTTCTCGGGCTTCCGCGAGGGCGTCGTCTATCTGCACATGCGCGGGGCCTGCTCGGGCTGTCCGAGCTCGACGGCCACGCTGCGGCACGGCATCGAGAACCTGCTGCGCCACTTCTGTCCAGAGGTTGAGGAGGTGCAGGCTGTTTGAGCCGATGCAGCTGGAAAGCTTGTGGAACCCCGCCCCGACAGGCGGGGTTTTCCGTTAGAGTGCGGCGCACACTCGTTTTCGCAAGGGGCCAACATGACCGAAGCCAGCGACGACGCGACGCTGAAGCAGCTCTTTCTCGACGCCCGCACCCACAACAAGTGGCAGGCTCGCGACGTGCCCGACAGCCTGCTGCGCCAGCTCGTCGACGTGCTCAAGATGGGCCCGACCAGCGCCAACTGCTCGCCGGCGCGTTTCGTGTTCGTGAAATCGAAGGAAGCCAAGGAGCGCCTGAAACCGCATTTGAGCGAGGGCAATCGCGACAAGACCATGCAGGCACCGGTGTGCACCATTATTGGCTACGACTTGGAGTTCTACGAGCACTTGCCCAAGCTTTTTCCCCACACCGACGCCAAGAGCTGGTTTGCCGGCAAGCCCGACAAGATTAAGGAGACCGCCTTTCGCAACGGTACGCTGCAGGGCGCCTATTTCATCCTCGCTGCGCGGTTGCACGGTCTCGACTGCGGACCGATGTCCGGCTTCGACAACGAAGGGGTCGACAAGGCGTTCTTTGCCGGCACCAGCACAAGATCGAATTTTCTGTGCAATATCGGCTATGGAGACCCCGCCGGAGTGATGCCGCGCTCGCCGCGGTTCACGTTTGAAGAAATGGCGAGGATTATCTGAGTTTCACGCATTTCGGCAGGTGAATCCCCCGTGCGCTGCATGTAGTCTGACGCGCCATGAACATTCTCGCCTTCGATACCTGCTTTGACGCGTGCTCCGTCTGCGTGGCGCGGTGGAGCGATGGCGTCGTCGTGGACTTGGCAAGCGCCGTCGAGCACTTCCAGACGGGTCATGCGGAAAGGCTGGTGCCGATGATCGACGAGGTGATGGGCCGCGCCGGCGCCACGTTCGCCGACCTCGATCGCCTCGCCGTCACCGTCGGGCCCGGCACCTTCACGGGCACGCGCATCGGCGTCGCCGCGGCGCGGGGACTGGCGCTGGCGACCGGGGCCGAGGTCGTGGGCGCCTCGAGTCTCGCCGTCATGGCGCAGGTTGCCGCCCGCGATTTGGGTGCGCGCTCGGACGAGGACATGGCCGTCGCCGTCGATGCGCGCCGCGGCGAGGTGTACGTGCAGCTGTTCGGAGCAAACGAGCGCATTGCGTCCGCGCCGATGCTGTTGCCGGTCGAGGACGCCGCGCGGCTGGGCGGGGGCGGACCGCTGCTCGTGGTGGGCTCGGGTGCGGCGGGTGTCGCTGCGGCCGCGGAGCGTATAGGCCGGCCGGTAACGGCGCGTCTCGCCGGCTTGCTGCCGTCAGCCGTCGCCTTGGCGCGGATGGCGGCCGATCTTGCTCCCGCCGAGGGACCGCTGCAGCCGCTATACTTGCGTCCGCCCGACGCCAAGCCGCAGGATGGCAAATCGATTGCGAGAGCCCAACGATGAGCTACGCGACAGAAGCCCCGCTCGATCCCAACAACCTGAGCCTGCTGTGGGCGAGCCCGGAGCGCGTGGATGACATCGCCGCTCTGCATGCCCGCCTTTTCGATCCGCCGTGGGACACCGACAGCATCGCCCAGCTGGTCGAGCATCCCGCCGCCGCGGCATTCGTCGCCCAGGTGCGCGAGCCAAAATCGTTGGCGGGCTTCGTCATCGGCCAGATCGCCGCCGACGAGGCCGAGATCCTGTCGGTGGGCGTGGCGCCCGAATGGCAGCGCCGCGGCATCGCCCGCAACATGATCGAAGGCCTGGTGCGCGCGGCGCGCCGCGCCGAGGTCAAACGGCTCTTTTTAGAGGTTGCCGCCGACAACACCGCCGCGATCCGGCTCTACAAGGGCCTCGGCTTCGAGGCCGTTGGCCGGCGCAAGGCCTACTATCGGCGCCCGGGCGGCCAGCCGGTCGATGCCGTCGTCCTCGCGCTGGCTCTTTAGAGGCGCCGGCCGCTGGTGGACGCGCCGCAAGCGCCCTCATATAAAGCGCTGAAAGAGCGTGATCTGATCGACCCGCTTCATGCCCGATATGGACAAAAATTGCCTGAGCCGCATCGAGCTCCTGTGCTCGGAGGAAGGCTTGCGCATGACCGGACAGCGCCGCGTGATCGCGCGGGTGCTGTGCTCGGCCAAGGACCACCCCGACGTCGAGGAGGTCTACCGGCGCGCCAACAAGATCGACGCGCGCATCTCGCTGTCCACCGTCTACCGCACGCTGAAGCTGTTTGCCGAGAAAGGCATTCTCGAGCGTCACGACTTCGGGCACGGGCGCGGCCGCTATGAGGAAGCCTCGCGCGATCATCACGACCATCTGATCGACGTGGACAGCGGGCGCGTCATCGAGTTTCGCAACGAGGACATCGAGGCGCTGCAGGACCGGATTGCGCGCGAGCTGGGCTTCAAGCTCGTGGGCCATCGCCTCGAGCTCTATGGAATTCGCGCGAAAGCGTCTAAGAAATCTTGAGTGTGCCGGAGGCGCGCGATGGGAGCATTGAGGGGCGGGGCGATCCTGACGGGCTTCTTTGCGCTGACGCTGCCGTTGATGCCGGTGCAGGCGTTGCTGGTACGTCTCAGTCCGCGCGCGGCCCGCCGTTTTCCGCATTGGTACCACCGCCGCGTCTGCCGTCTGCTTGGCCTTCGCATCGAGATCGACGGCGAGGTTGCGAGCGACCGGCCGGTGCTGCTCGTGGCCAATCACACCTCCTGGCTGGACATTCCCGTGCTGTCCGCCGTGGCGCCGGTGTCGTTCGTCGCCAAAAAGGAGGTCGGCGGCTGGCCGTTCGTGTCCTCGCTCGCCCGGCTCCAGCGCTCGGTCTTCGTCGACCGGGCCCGGCGCTCGGCCGTGGGGGAGGCGGCCGGCGAGATCGTGTCGCGGCTCACCCAGGGGGACACCATCGTGCTGTTCGCCGAGGGCACCTCCAGCGACGGCAACCGCGTGCTCCCCTTCATGACGTCGCTTTTTGCGGCGGCAAAGCCTGCCGGACATGTCGACATGTCGGCGCCGCAAGCCGTCATGCAGACCCTGTCAATCGTGTATACCCGCCTGCATGGCATCCCTCTCGGCCGCGCCGACCGGCCCATGGTCGGCTGGTACGGCGACATGGAAATGCGCAGCCATGCCTGGCAGCTTTTGAAGGCCGGTCCGCTCGATGTGCGCATCCGCGTCGGACCGCCGGTTCCGCTGGCGAGCTTTGCCGACCGCAAGGATCTGGCGCGGCAGAGCGAGGCGGAGGTGCGCGAGCACGTCGTGCGCATCCTGCGCGGACGCGAGGTGCACGAGCCGCTCAGCGTGGTGGCTCCGCCGCAGGGCTCGAGGCCGCGCAAGGTCCGGCCGCCTGACGCAGGTCCGCCCGCAAAGTGGGTCTGAACAGCCAAAACCTCCCGATTTTCAGGGCCCGCTGGACAAATCGCCGCCAGAATGCTGCCATGCAACATAAAGTGATAGGCGCGTGGACCCGATGGACGACCGGTTGACGACAGAGGCCGAGGCAGGGGAGGACACCGATCCCTCCTTGATCGGCGTGCCCGCGGGCGACGGCACCCGCGCGGGCCCCAAGGTGTTCGTCAAGACGTTCGGCTGCCAAATGAACGTCTACGATTCAGAGCGGATGACGGAGGCGCTCAGCCTGCACGGCTACGCCGAGACGCCCCGCATCGAGGACGCCGATCTCGTCATCCTCAATACCTGCCACATCCGCGAGAAGGCGGCGGAGAAGGTCTATTCCGATCTCGGCCGCGTTCGCCAGGTCAAGGAGGAGCGCCACGCTAGCGGTCACGAGACGCTGATCGCCGTCGTCGGCTGCGTCGCGCAGGCCGAAGGCGCGGAGATCGCGGCACGCGCGCCCATCGTCGACCTGGTCGTCGGCCCCCAGAGCTATCATCGCCTGCCCGAGCTTCTCTCCCGCGCCCGCACGCAAACGAAGGCGATCGTCGATACGGCCTTCCCGGAGGAGGAGAAGTTCGCGCATCTGCCCGAGCGTGCGCGATCGCGTTCCGTGACGGCCTTTCTCACCGTGCAGGAAGGCTGCGACAAGTTCTGCACGTTCTGCGTCGTGCCCTACACGCGCGGCATGGAGTACTCGCGCTCCGTTGCGGACATCGAAAGCGAAGCGCGCCGCTTGGTCACGAGCGGGGTGCGCGAGATCACGCTGCTGGGCCAGAACGTCAACGCCTATCACGGCGAAGGCCCCGACGGCCGGGCGTGGTCGCTCGCCGGCCTCATCCGCCGCCTGGCGCGGATCGATGGGCTGGAACGGTTGCGCTACACGACCAGCCATCCGCGCGACATGGGCGATGATCTGATCGCGGCGCACGCCGAGGAAGCGAAACTGATGCCCTATCTGCACCTGCCCTTTCAGGCCGGTGCCGATCGCATCCTGGCGGCCATGAACCGCAAACACACCGCCAAAGACTACCTGGACCTCGTCGCGCGCATCCGCGCAGCCCAGCCGCAAATTGCGCTCTCGACCGACATCATCGTGGGCTTCCCCGGCGAGACCGAGGCGGAGTTCGAGCAGACGCTGGCGCTGGCCGCGCAGGTCGGGTTTGCGCAGGCCTATTCGTTCAAGTACAGCGCGCGGCCCGGCACGCCGGCGGGAAAGCTCGCCGATCAGATTCCCGACGCGGTCAAGACGCAGCGTTTGGCGCGCCTGCAAGAGCTGCTCGACAGCCAACAGGCGATGTTCAACGAAAAGTGCGTTGGCCAGACCCTGCCCGTGCTGTTCGAGAAGCCCGGCCGGCGCCCCGGCCAGCTCGTAGGGCGCTCGCCCTATCTGCAGGCCGTGCACGCGGAGGCGGGCCCCGAAATGCTGGGCCGCATCCTGCCTGTTGAAATTTCCTCCTTTGGTCCCAATAGTCTAGCCGGTGTCATACGTTCGGCCTGATGGGGCATTTACCATGGCACGGACCGCTTCCCCCGGCGTTCCTTTCGGCGGGGCGTGAGCGATATGGTAGGTTCAGCGGCAGGAAGTGACGATTCGAAGCGATCGACGTCGGGAGCCCCGATTGGCAGCATTTCGTGGGAATCCGGTCCCGGGACCGGGAAGGACCCCCAAGGTACAAGTGGCCAACAAGCGCATCGTGGTGCCGTTCGAGGACAACCGGCACCTGACGCGGCTCTTAGGAGAGTACGATAGCCATCTCGCGCTGATCGAGGACCGCCTCGGCATCGAAGCGCACGCTCACGGCAACATCGTCATCCTCAACGGCTCGGAGGCGGCCTGCGATATTGCACGCGGGGTGCTCGAGGAGCTTTACGCACGCGTCGCAGACGGCCAGCAGATCAGTGCAGGCGATTTCGACGGGCTCATCCGCCATGCGCGCGAGGAGACTGTCCCTGCGGACGGGCAAGCTCAGATCGCCACGCGGCGCCGCGTCGTCAAGGCGCGCACGCCGACCCAGAGCGTCTACATCCGCGCCCTGGAGAAAGTCGATCTGGTGTTTGGCGTGGGGCCCGCCGGCACGGGCAAGACCTATATTGCCGTCGCCTACGCCGCGCATTGCCTGGAGCGGGGGCTGGTCGAGCGCATCATTCTTTCGCGCCCCGCGGTCGAGGCCGGCGAGCGGCTGGGCTTTTTGCCCGGCGATATGCGCGAAAAGGTCGATCCCTACCTCAGACCGCTCTATGATGCTCTCTATGACGTGCTGCCGCCCGAGAAGGTGGAGCGCGATCTGGAAACCGGCGTGATCGAGATTGCACCTTTGGCCTTCATGCGCGGGCGCACGCTGGCCAACGCCTTCGTCATTCTGGACGAGGCGCAAAATACGACCAGCATGCAGATGAAGATGTTCCTGACCCGGCTTGGCGAAAACTCGAAGATGGCGGTGACCGGCGATCCGAGCCAGGTCGACCTGCCTTTCGGCATGACGTCGGGTCTGGAGGAGGCGATTGCGCTCTTGGACGGCGTCCGCGGCATCGAGGCCATTCGCTTCACCGGTGCCGACGTGGTGCGCCGCGATCTCGTTGCCCGCATCGTCGACGCCTACGATCGGCAGAAGTAGCCGCCTCCCATGCCTGCAGCCGTGCCAGTTCCGAGTGTTGCGAGCCCCGACGCCAGTGAAGGGCGCTCTGCGGCCGACGCCGAGCCTCCCATAGGACTGAGCGTCGACGTCGTGCACGAGGCCGGCGATTGGGGCGCGCTCCCGTCCGTGACCGAGGCGGCGAAGGCGGCCGCGGCAGCGGTCGGTGCCGAGCTCGGGCTCGCCCGAAGCGAGGCATGCGTCGCGCTGTCGTCCGATGCGCAGGTGGCGCAGCTCAACGCCACCTATCGCGGCAAGCCTCTTCCGACCAACGTCCTGTCGTTCCCAGCAAATGGGCAAGCGCCCGCAGCCGCAGGGCAAGCGCGCGTCCTCGGCGATGTCGTGCTCGCGGCCGAGACGGTATCGCGCGAAGCCGCCGCCCTCGCGCTGCCGTTAACATCTCACCTGCAGCACCTGGTTGTGCACGGACTTTTGCATCTTCTTGGATACGATCACGAGTCGGACGAGGAGGCCCACGCGATGGAAACGCTGGAGATCCGCATCCTTGCCCGCCTGGGAATTGCCAATCCTTACGAGGCGGCGGGTGAGCCGCTTTCATCGTGTCAGCAGCCAACGGAATTCTTAGAGTCATGACAAGTACGCAATTTGCCCGCGAGAAGAGCGAGGTGCAGGGCGCAAGCGACGGCACCGATCCGGCATTGGCCGGCACCGTGCAGGGTCTTCTTTCAACGTTGCTGACCCGCATGGGCCTTCGCTCGCCCACGTTGCGCGAAATGCTGGAGATGGGGCTCAAGGAGGCGCCCGAGGCGGACGCCGAGTTCTCGACCGAAGAGCGCGAGATGCTGCGCCGCTTGCTGCGTTTCGGTGGCTTGCGCGTCGAGGACATCATGGTGCCGCGTGCCGACATCATTGCGCTGGAGGAAAGCGAGCCGCTCTCAGAGCTCCTTCGCATGTTCGGCGAATCGGGCGTGTCGCGCATTCCGCTGTTCAGCGAGACGCTCGATGATCCGCGCGGCATGATCCACATCAAGGATCTGCTCAGCTGGCTCTTGCAAGAGGCTGCCGGCGACATATTCAACACACCGATCGCCGTCGCCGGCTCGTCCGCCCCCGCCGAGGCCAAGCCCGGGGAAGGCGCGGCGCACCATCTCGAGTTCGGCCGCGTCGATCTGGCGCGACCGATAACCGTCGCGAAAATCCGCCGGCCGGTGCTCTACGTTCCCCCCTCCATGCCGGCGACCAACCTGCTCATTCGCATGCAGTCGACCCGCATCCACATGGCGTTGGTCGTGGACGAGTACGGCGGCACGGACGGCCTCGTCACCATCGAGGATCTGGTCGAGCAGATCGTCGGCGAAATCGAGGATGAGCACGACGTGGCTGAGGCCGCGCACATCTCCACCGAGCCGAAGCTGGGGCTCGTCGCCTCGGCGCGCACGCCCATCAAGGAGCTCGAGGAGCACTTGGGGCTCAAGCTTTTGAAGCCCGAGGAGGAGGAGGACATCGACACGCTCGGCGGCCTCATGTTTGCGCTGCTGGGGCGGGTTCCCGTTCGCGGCGAGCTCGTGCGCCATCCATCGGGCCTGGAGCTCGAGGTCCTCGATGCCGACGCGCGCCGCTTGAAGAAAGTCCGGATCCATCAGCCGCGCGCCGTGAACGCCGCGGCTTCCGGCGCCGCCACCAAGGCGTGAGGCGCTGGGTGGCATCCTCGCGCAGCCGGTGGGACATGCTGGCATCCAACGCAGGCCGTTCCGTCGACGGTGTCGGCCAACTTGCCCGCTCGATCTCCGGATTGTCGGGCTGGCGCCGGTTTGCAGCGGCATTCGCGGCGGGCAGCCTTTCGGTCCTCGCCATGGCGCCGATCTTTCTCTGGCCGGTGCTGTTCGTCACACTGCCCGTGCTCGTCTGGCTGATCGACGGGTCCGAGACGCAGGTCGGGGCCGCCTCGTTTTGGCGACGTCCCGCCGTTCGCGCAGGCGTGGCGGGGTGGTGGTTCGGGTTCGGGTATCACCTCTTCGGGCTGTTCTGGATCGGCGAGGCCTTTCTCGTGGAGGCCGACAAGTTTGCCTGGCTCATGCCCTTTGCGGTGACGCTGATGCCGGCGGGCTTGGCACTTTTCACCGCCCTTGCCGCCGCAGCGGCGCGCTGCGTTTGGCCGGCCGGTGCCTCACGCATCATCGTGCTCGCCATTGCCCTTTCTCTGACCGAATGGCTGCGGGGGCATATCCTCACGGGCTTTCCCTGGAACGTGCTCGGCTACGCGCTGACGTGGCCGCTGCCCATGATGCAATCGGCGGCGCTCGTCGGCATCTACGGGCTGACACTGTTGGCCGTTCTCATCTTTGCCTCGCCCCTGGTGCTCGTTGCCGGCTACGGCTGCAAGCGTTCGCTGTGGGGAGCGGCCGCCGTCGCGACGCTGCCGGTGCTGCTGCTCTATGGCTATGGCGCTTGGCGCCTCTCGGGCGCGCCTGCGCCGATGCTCGACGGGGTGCGCCTCAGGATCGTACAGGCGAGCGTCGACCAGCGCGACAAGTGGAAGCCGGAGAAGCAGGGCCAGATCTTCGAAGATCAGCTGAACCTGTCGCGTCACGACGCGTCCGGCCGGCGCGACGACCTTGCCGGCACGACGCATCTCATCTGGCCGGAAGCGGCCATGCCGTTTCTGCCGCTCGAGCACCCCGAAGCGCTCAGCGCCATCGGCGAACTCTTGCCCGACGGCACCCAGCTCATCTCGGGCGCGTTGCGGCTGAAGCGGTCCGCCACCGACCGGCCCGACGGACCCCGCCGGGGCTTCAACAGCCTCATGGTCTTCGCGGATCAAGGAAACCTCGAGACGATCTACGACAAGATCCACCTCGTTCCCTTCGGCGAGTACCTTCCCTTGCAGCCGCTGCTCGAGCGGATCGGGCTCGAGCAGCTGACGCGCTGGCGCGGCGGCTTCTCGGTCGGCCCCACCCCGCGGCCTTTGTTGTCGATCCCCGGCCTGCCGCCGGTCGCAGGGCTCATTTGCTACGAGGCGATCTTTCCTTCCGCGATCGTGCAGGGCGCGCAACGGCCCGGACTCTTGCTGAACGTGACCAACGACGGCTGGTTCGGCAACACCACCGGCCCCTGGCAGCACTTCCATCAGGCGCGTGTGCGGGCGGTCGAGGAGGGGCTGCCGCTCGTGCGCTCCGCCAACAACGGCGTCTCGGCGGTCATCGACGGGCGCGGCCGCGTCCTCGCCATGCTGGCGCTCAACGCCCGCGGAGTGATCGACAGCGGCGTCCCCTCCGCCCTCGCACCGCCACCCTACGCAAGGCTGGGCGATTGGACTTTCCTAGCTCTTGTGTTGTTCTTCATCGCAGCGGCAGTTGTGCTGATCCGAAGACAAAGGAACTAGCGGCAATTCACTTGTTGCTTGGGCCGAAACTTGCCGTCATAAAGCTAAAATTGAGGGTTTGCGCCTATGTGCTGCTTAATCCTCTCACCCTAGGTTGACGAACTAGGTCTGCGCACTCAGGAGGTGTACGAAAGACGCAAGACTAGGCCCGACTAAGGTAAACCCGCTATGTCGAGAGAGAGTGCGGTGGAAGAAGTAGAACCAGAAGACCGCGGCTCACGGCGCGCCAACCCCATCGATGTCCATGTCGGCAGCCGCGTGCGGCTGCGGCGTATGCTGCTCGGGATGAGCCAAGAAAAGCTCGGCGAGCACTTGGGTCTGACGTTCCAACAGATCCAGAAGTACGAGAAGGGCATTAACCGGATCGGCGCCAGCCGCCTGTTCGATCTTTCGCGAGTCCTGGCCGTGCCCGTGCAGTTCTTCTACGAGGAGCTGCCCGTGGCCGACGGCGAGGGGGCCGCGGGCTTTGCCGAGCGTCCGGCCGAGAGCTATGCCGTCGAGTTCTTGGGAAGCCGCGAAGGGCTGGAGCTCAACAAGGCTTTCGCCCGCATTTCGGATCCGCGCGTGCGCCGCTCGATCGTCGAGCTCGTCCGCGCCTTCGCCGGAGACACCGAAGCGCCGTAGTCGATCAATGGCGTTCCCCGCTCCCCAAACCGTGCATTCTTGCTATTCAAGGCGCGCTCCGAGCCCGGGCTGTCCGGGCCCTTGACCGGTCCGGCGGCCTTGACCCCGTCGGCAAAGCTTGAGACAACCCCGGCGATTTTCGACAAACCAATCAAAAAGCGCGAGGGCCTGGGTGGCACGCAAATCCTTTTTGTTCACGAGCGAGTCCGTCTCCGAGGGCCATCCCGACAAGGTGTGCGATCGCATCTCCGACGAGATCGTCGATCTCTTCTACCGGGAAGGTCCCAAGGCCGGCATCGATCCGTGGGCGATCCGCGCCGCCTGTGAAACGCTGGCGACGACCAACAAGGTGGTCATCGCCGGCGAAACGCGCGGGCCGGAGACCGTGACCAAGGATTGGATCTCGCATGTCGCGCGCATGGCCATCCGCGACATCGGCTACGAGCAGCAAGGCTTCCACTGGGAGAAATGCGACATCGACGTTCTGCTGCATCCGCAGTCCGCTGATATCGCGCAGGGCGTCGACGCGCTGCAGCCCGGTACCAACAAGGAAGAGGGCGCGGGCGATCAGGGCATCATGTTTGGCTATGCTTGCCGGGAGACGCCCGATCTCATGCCGGCGCCCATCTACTACGCGCACAAGATCCTCCACGATCTGGCGAGGGCGCGGCACGCGAAAGAGGGCGCGGCGGCGCTGCTCGGCCCCGACTCCAAGAGCCAGGTGACCGTGCGCTACGAGGACGGCAAGCCGGTCGGCGTCACGCAGATCGTCCTATCGCACCAGCACGTCGACGAGGATCTGCCCTCCTCCAAGATCCGCGAGATCGTCGAGCCCTACATCAGGAAGGCGCTCCCCGACGGCTGGATCGGCAAGGACACCGTCTGGCACGTCAACCCGACGGGCAAGTTCTTCATCGGCGGCCCCGACGGCGATTGCGGGCTCACGGGCCGCAAGATCATCGTCGACACGTACGGCGGCGCGGCACCGCATGGCGGCGGCGCCTTCTCCGGCAAGGATCCCACCAAGGTCGATCGCTCGGCGGCTTACGCGGCGCGCTACCTCGCCAAGAACGTGGTGGCGGCCGGTCTGGCCGACCGCTGCACCATCCAGCTGTCCTATGCCATCGGCGTCGCCCAGCCGCTGTCGATCTACGTCGATACGCACGGCACGGGCAAGGTCGATGAGGCCAAGCTCGAGAAGGCGCTGAGCGAGGTCATAGACCTTTCGCCACGCGGCATCCGCAAGCACCTCGACCTCAACAAGCCGATCTATGCGCGCACGGCGGCGTATGGACACTTCGGGCGCGCGCCAGATGCGGATGGCGGTTTCTCCTGGGAGAAGACCGACCTTGCCGACGCGATCAAGAAGG
>CAYUBZ010000038.1:0-4678 GCA_964443205.1 uncultured Hyphomicrobium sp.
GCAGGTAGTTGGCGTCGGGCGAGCGCAGGAAGCCGAAGCCGTCCTGCAGCACCTCCATGACGCCGGTGCCGGTGATTTCGATTTCCTTGGCGGCGAGCTGTTTCAGCGTGGCGAACATCAGCTCCTGCTTGCGCATGGTGCTGGCGTTCTCGACGCCGTTCTCCTCCGCAAAGCTCAGCAGCTCCGTGGGAGTCTTGAGCTTCAAGTCTTCGAGCTTCATTTCCTTCATGGAACGCTCCGGGGGCTTCGGCGGGTGGGGCGGGAAATTTATGGAAAGGTGCCGAGCCGAGTGGTGGGATGGCGGGTGGTGGGAGAGATATGAGACGTGGCCGTGCGCCACGGTGCGGTCTGCCTGGCCCTTGATCTTTGGAGAAATCGGGGGCTGCGGCGACCAACCCATGGGCCTGAGCGGCCCCGAGTCGATGCGGAATTGGCAGCTATATAGCAGAACAAAGCCGACCAGAAAAGCGGTTCAGTCAAGAATTCGCGTCAAAAAGGCTTCACGATCACCAGAATAACGATGCCGACCATCAGAATCGTCGGGACCTCGTTGACGAGCCGGTAGAACTTCGCGCTCCTCGTATTGCGGTCAGCTGCGAAGTCCTTGCGCCAGAGCCCCAGCAGGTGGTGGTACCAGGTCAGCCCGGCGACGAGCACCACCTTGGCCTGCAGCCAGCCGTCCACGTAGACGCCTTCCGCATATGCAAGCCAGGGCCCGGTGATCCACACGACGATCATCGCCGGGTTCATGATGATGCGTAAGAGCCGCTGCTCCATCGTCTTGAGGGTGTCGGACAGCTCGGAGCCGGGCTTGGCGCCCACGTGGTAGACGAAGAGGCGCGGCAGATAGAACAACCCGGCGAACCAGGCGATCACGGCCATGACGTGGAGGGCTTTCAGCCAGAGCATGGGGCTAGCCGTCCTCGCCGCGAACGCGTGAGACGAGGTGCGCCACGTTGTCGGGCGGCGTCTGCGGGACGATGCCGTGGCCGAGATTGAAAATGAACGGTACGCCCTGCATCGCGCTCAGGATTTCGTGCACGCGTGTTTCGAGCCCCGTGCCTCCCGCAACGAGCAAAAGCGGATCGAGATTGCCTTGGACGGCAACGCCACGTGATGCGAGCTGCCGCATCTCACGCAACGGAACGCTGGTGTCGCACCCGAGCCCCTGCACGCCGGTCGCTTCGACGTAGCGCCCCGCGTTGGCCCCCGCCCCCCGCGGAAAGCCGATGATCGGCACGCCCGGGTGCCGGCTTGAGAGTTCTTTCACGATTCGGCCGGTGGGCGCCACCACCCAGCGTTCAAACTCGTCGTCGGGCAGGCTGCCGGCCCAGCTGTCGAAGATCTGCACGACGTCGGCGCCGGCGCGCACCTGCCCGTCGAGGTAGGCGATCGAGGCGTCGATGACGATGTCGATGAGGTGCTGAAAACCGGCGCGATCGCGGTACGCCCATGCGCGCGCATCGGCCTGATCCGCAGAGCCCGCGCCCCCCACCATGTAGGTCGCGACCGTCCATGGCGCGCCGCAGAATCCGATCAGCGCCACGTCGGGCGCCAACTCCCGGCGCACGCGCGCAACGGTTTCGAACACGCTGGCAAACTTGGCGGACGTTTGCTTGGCCTCGAGGCGTTTGAGATCGCGGCCTGAGCGGATGGGATCGAGCTTTGGGCCCTCGCCTTCGAGGAATGCAACGCGCTGGCCCAAGGCATCGGGGACCACGAGAATGTCGGAGAACAGGATCGCCGCGTCGAGCCGGAAGCGGCGGACGGGCTGTAGCGTCACCTCGGCAGCGAGCGCCGGCGTGTAGCACAAATCGAGGAAGCCGCCGGCCTTCTCGCGCACCGCGCGATACTCGGGCAGGTAGCGGCCCGCTTGCCGCATCAGCCAGATCGGCGGCGGGGCTAAGGCTTCACCGGCCAGCGCGCTGAGCAACCGACAGGGGCGCAGTGTGCGTTTCGGAGACTGAGCGAGCTCGGGCATCTGTGCTCTTAAACTGAAGATAGAATCTTGAAGACTTTTGTTGTTTTTACTCTTAGGGCGTTGGATTCTGAGGATATCGCCTTTGTCCTAGCCTATCCCCAGGGTTGCGCACAGACCCAGCCTGAGCATGCCGCATGTGGTGGGCCTGAGCGCGCAGAGCTACAAGGAGCGTTAAAACTTGCGCGCTTCAATGGCATGGGAGCGGCCGTGGTGCTGCAACCGGCGAGCCCGACCTGTAGACGAGCGAGGGACGGACGCCCGACAAGGTGCAAATCCTCGGTGAGAGGCGCGCATCGACAAAGCTGAGGCGCTCTACGGTGTTTGGGGGCGGTTGCGTGGATGGACGAGCCGAGCGTCGGGGGTGCTGGGCAGCGTTGCATCCGCCCATGGGATAACCGGGCGTCTTATCAACAAGCCGTCCCGCAGGGATGTATGAGGGATGGCAGGCAACCTTCCAAGCTTCTTTCATCTGCATCTCGTGTCGGATTCCACCGGCGAGACGCTCACCACCATTTCCAAGGCCGTGTCGGTGCAGTTTGCCCTGGTGCGCCCCATCGAGCACGTGCATCCCCTTGTGCGCACCCACCGGCAACTGAAGCGCGTGCTGCAGGAGATCGGGCAGACGCCGGGCATCGTGCTCTACACCATCACCAACCGCGATTTGAGCGAGGAGCTGGAACGGCGCTGCGGCGAGCTCAACATCCCCTGTCTCGCCGTGCTGCAGCCGATCATGCAGCTGCTGGAGAGCTATCTCGGTGCGCCGCGGACCCCGACGGTCGCCGGCCAGCACGTGCTCGACGCCGACTATTTCCGCCGCATCGATGCGCTCAACTTCACCATGGCTCATGACGACGGGCATCTGCCCGAGGATATCAACGACGCGGATATCGTCATTCTGGGCATCTCGCGCACGTCGAAAACGCCGACCAGCATCTATTTGGCGCAGCGCGGATACAAGACGGCGAACGTGCCACTGGTGCCGAACATCAAGCTGCCCGAGGTGCTGATCAAACCGCATTCCGCCTTCATCGTCTGTCTCATTGCCAGTCCGGAACGCATCGCCGAGATTCGCCGTCATCGCGCCATGCTGCTGTCGGACCGCAACCTCGACGACTACGTCGACCGCGACCGCATCACCGCGGAAATCGCCTACTCGCGCCGCATCTGTGCCAAACATCGCTGGCCGGTGATCGACGTCACGCGGCGCTCGGTCGAGGAATCGGCGGCAACGATCCTCAAGCTCTTGCACGATCGCGAGACGCGGGCTGGTGAGGGAGACGATGACAGCGAAGGCTAATCCGCATCAGATCGTGCTTGCCTCGGCGAGCCGCGCCCGGCGCGAGATGCTGGCGGCGGCCGGTATCGCCTTTACGGTCGAACCGGCCGACGTCGACGAGCCCGCCATTCGCCAAACTCTTGCCGCGGACCAGGAGGCGGCTGATCCTAAGCATGTCGCCGAGATCCTGGCGTGCGCCAAGGCCGAGGATGTGAGCCGCCGGCATGACGACGCTCTCGTCATCGGTGCCGACCAGGTCTTGGCGTTGGGCACCGAATTGCTTACCAAACCCAAAGACGCCGCCGCTGCGCGGGCGAGTCTTGAGAAGCTGAGAGGGCGGACGCACGAGCTGCACTCGGCGGTGGCCTTCGCCGAGCGGGGCAAGGAGGTGTGGGTGCACACGGCGACCGCGCGCCTCACCATGCGCGCATTCTCGGATGCGTTTCTCGACGAGTATCTGCTGCGCGCCGGCGATCGCATCGGGCTCTCGGTCGGCGCCTACGAGCTCGAAGGCCTCGGCGTGCAGCTGTTCGAGCGCATCGAGGGGGACTATTTCACCATCCTCGGGCTGCCCTTGCTCCCCGTTCTGGCGGAGCTGCGCACGCGCGGCGTCATTGCGCAATGAAGCGAGCATGCGTCATAGGCTGGCCCGTCGCGCATTCGCGCTCGCCGCTGATCCATAACTACTGGCTGAAAAAGTATGGCATCGCCGGCGCCTACACGAAGGAAGCGCTGCGACCCGAGGCGGTCGCCGGCTTTCTCAAGTCGCTCGACGCGCACGGTTTCGTCGGCTGCAATGTCACCGTGCCGCACAAGGAGGCCGCGTTCGCCGCCGCGGATGTGAAGGAGGACTCGGCACTCGCCGTGTCGGCCGCCAATACGCTGTGGCTCGATGGCGGAAAGCTGCACGCGGCGAATACCGATACCTACGGATTCATGACGCATTTGGGCCTGTCGGCGCCGGGGTGGAATACGCACAAGGGCCCCGTGGCTATCCTGGGGGCCGGCGGCGCCGCGCGCGCGATCATCTTCGGGTTCCTCGAGGCCGGCGTGGAGGAGATCCGTGTGTTCAACCGCACGCGGGCCCGCGCCGAGGCGCTAGCCTTACAGTTCGGACCGCGCATCAAGGTGGGCGACTGGGCGGAGCGCGCGCGCGCGTCCCGCGACGCGTGCGTGCTCGTCAACACGACCTCCATCGGCATGGGCGGACAGGGCACGCTCGATATCGATTTTGAGCATTTCGATCCGGCCTGCGTGGTATCCGACATCGTCTATGTGCCGCTGGAGACCGAGCTGCTGGCCAGAGCGCGCACGCGCGGCCTGCGCACCGTCGACGGGCTCGGCATGCTGCTGCATCAGGCGGTGCCGGGCTTCGAGAAATGGTTCGGCGTGCGGC
Source organism: uncultured Hyphomicrobium sp. (assembly GCA_964443205.1). GTDB lineage: Bacteria > Pseudomonadota > Alphaproteobacteria > Rhizobiales > Hyphomicrobiaceae > Hyphomicrobium_A. The sequence continues at coordinate 4,654 of CAYUBZ010000038.1, forward strand.
CCGAGGTGACCGAGGAATTGCGAAA
>CAYUBZ010000038.1:4778-13262 GCA_964443205.1 uncultured Hyphomicrobium sp.
ACACTAGATGCTGATCATCGGGCTCACCGGATCGCTCGGCATGGGCAAGTCGACGGCGGCCAACTATCTGCGCGGCCGCGGGATCCCGGTCTTCGACGCCGACGCCGCGGTGCACAGCCTCTACTCTGGCGCCGCTGTCGCGCGCATCGAGGCGGCGTTCCCCGGCACGACGGCCGACGGCAAGGTCGACCGCGCCAAGCTCAGCGCTGCTCTCGTCGCAGCGCCTGAGCGCTTCGCCGAGATCGAGGCGATCGTGCACCCGCTGGTGCGCGCGGCCGAGCGCGTCTTCCTGCAGGCCGAATTCGAGCGCAGCGCCAGGTTTGCCGTGCTGGAGATCCCGCTCCTGTTCGAGGCCGGCGCCGATGCCCTGGTCGACGCCACCATCGTGGTCAGTGCAACACCGGAGCTGCAGCGCCAGCGGCTGGCAAAAAGAGGCAACCTGTCGCCGGAAAAGCTCGAAAAGCTGCTGGCGCGGCAGATGCCGGATGGGGAGAAGCGGGCCCGCGCCGACTTCGTTGTGGACACCAGCGGGGAGGTCGACGCCAGCCGGGCGCAGCTCGATGTGATCTTGGCGCAACTGGAGAACCGCCGCGGCGAGGCTTATGCGCGCCATTGGGCTTGAGTGGACTTGAGTGGAGTGGCGATTCACAGCAGATAGGGCTCGATGCGCGAAATCGTCCTCGACACGGAAACCACCGGGCTCGATCCCAAGAGCGGCGATCGCCTGATCGAGGTCGGCTGCGTCGAGCTCTTGAACCGCATTCCGACGGGCCGCGAATTCCACCGCTTCGTGAACCCTGAGCGCGACGTGCCCGCCGAGGCCGTCGCGGTGCACGGGCTGTCGGGGGCGTTCCTCAAGGACAAGCCGCTGTTCGCCGACGTGGCCGGGGATTTCCTGGAGTTCATCGCCGGCGACGCGCTCGTCATCCACAACGCGGCCTTCGACATCGGCTTCCTCAATGCGGAGCTGGGCCGGCTGTCGCACCCCCAAATCACCATGGACCGGGTGACGTGCACCCTGCAGTTGGCGCGGCGCCGGCATCCGGCCGGGCCCAACAGCCTCGATGCGCTGTGCAAGCGCTACGGCATCGACAACTCGCAGCGGACAAAGCACGGCGCGCTGGTGGATTCGGCTCTGCTCGCCGAGGTCTACATCGAGCTGCTGGGTGTGCGTCAGGCGGCCTTGGGCCTGGCGATGGAGGGCCAAGAGTCGTTCGGCTCGGAAGCTGGTGCCGTGGCCAACCGCCGGGCGACGCAGCGGCCGGCGCCGCTCGAGCCCCGGCTGAGCGCCCAAGCGGAATCGGCGCACCTGGTCTTCATTGAGACGCTAGGCCCGCAGGCGCTGTGGCACCGTTACCTTGCTGCGGCAGGGCCGAGCGATCGCGGCGACTGAAGCAGGATCGCTAGTTGGGCGCGGACTTCTTGGCGGCGAGCTCCTGCTGGCGGCGCACGTAGAGCGCGGCGAAATCGAACGGGTCGAGCAGCAACGGCGGAAAGCCGCCCTCGCGCGAGATGTCGGCCACGATGCGGCGCAGGAAGGGAAAGAGGATTGACGGGCAGTTGACAAGCAGGAACGGCTCGAGCGCCTGCTCGGGGATGTTCTGGATCTTGAACAGACCCGCATAAACGACCTCCAGCTCGTAGACCGTTCCGTGCTGATTGGTCGCCTGCGCATTGAAGTCGATGGTGCTCTCGTAGAGGTCGGTGCCCACGCCCTGCGCGGCGACGTTGATTCCGAGCTGCAGGTTCGGGTTGTCGCCGGGCTCCTTCAGGAGCTTGCCGATGTTGGGGTTCTCGAACGACAGGTCCTTGATGTACTGGCCGACGACCTTGACTGTGACGGGCGGCGGCGACTCCTTCTCTCCTCCGGGCTCTGCTCCGGGTTGAGCCTTCTTACCGTTGCCGTCGTTTGCCATCGCTGCGCGTCCGTGCTGGGGGTTTTGGCGGCTGGCTACCACGCCGCCGCGTCAAGCGCCAATCCCGAAGATGCCGGCCCGGCTACGGCGCCTTGTTGGGCGGGTCGTCGCCGTCCTCGTCCAGCCGCTCGTAGGTCGTCTCGATGATGCGCTCGTTTTTGCGCGTGCGGGTCGCCTGAGAGCCCCCGGAGAGGCCCGCAAGGGCCCGCCGGATGCCCCACCTGCGCAGCGGCGGCACCAGCAGCAACAGGGCTAACGCATCGGAAAGAAAGCCCGGCATGATGAGCAGAAAGCCGGCCATGATCAGGGCGTAGCCGTCGAGCAGCGGCTCGAAAGTGAGCTTTCCTTCATTCATCGTGGCGAACATGCGTCCCACCATGGAAAGGCCTTGCTGCCGGATCACGATGAATCCCAGAAATGCCGCTGCGACCAGCAGACCGATCGTGGGCCAGAAACCTAGTGTTTCCCCCGCTTTGATAAGAAGGGCGAGCTCGAGCAGCGGGAAAGCGACGAAGATCAGGACCACTGCTAAACGCATGGAGGACAACACGGGCGCGTCCCTTAAATGTTGGGCAACCTGGGCCTTAACGCCCCAAATCTCCCCGCAATCGGGTTGGCTTTGGGACGTTTGTGCCGTAGTTTGCAAGGAGCGACTATCACTACCCCATCATGGCGGATCGGATCCAAAGGCCCATCTTTGATTCCAGGACTTGGGCCGCGCTCAACGCGCGATCATATATAGCTTTCGTATCCAGTCACGCCGTTGATCGCCAGGAAGGCACCCGCCAATGGAGAAGATCGACCTCTTCACCCTCATTTCGCTCATCGTCGCGGTCGTCGTGGTCTTGAAGCTGAGGAGTGTGCTCGGCCGCCGCACGGGCGATGAGGAAGCTCGCCTGGAGCGCTACCGGGCGGAGCGGCGCCAGCAAGGCGCCGGCGCTCCCCAGTCGGACAATGTCGTAGCAATGCCGCGCCGCGATGGCGACGCAGCCGCCATCGGGCAGGCCCAGGACGTCGCCGTTGCGGATGCCGAGGAGCGCGTGAACGTATTTCCGGGTCTCGACGCGGATGTGCGCAGCGGGCTGCTCGCCGTCGCCAAGCTCGACCCTGCCTTCGATCCGGAGGCCTTCGTGCGCGGCGCGCGCCAGGCCTATGAGATGATCGTGACGGCGTTCGCCGAGGGCAACCGCAAGCTGTTGAAGAGCCTCTTGAGCCGCGATGTCTACGAAGGCTTCGTGGGCGCCATCAGCGAGCGCGAGGCGCGCGGCGAGCAAGTCGATCAGAGCTTCGTCGGCATCAACAAGGCCGACATCGTCGAATCGGAGGTCAGGGGCGGCATCGCCAGCATCACCGTTCGCTTTGTGAGCCAGCTGATCTCGGCCACGCGCGACAAGGCCGGCGCCATCCTGCAAGGCGATCCGCAGAAGGTGAAGGAAGTGACCGACGTGTGGACTTTCCGGCGCGACATCTCCACGCCAAAGGCGCGCGACAACCCCAATTGGGAGCTGGTCGCCACCCAGTCGCCGGCCTGAGGAGTTAAGGCCCGACGCGCACTGCCGGGACGGAGACCGAGGGAAAAGGGCAAGACACCCGTGTCAGGCGTTGCAGTTCTGGCTGGCGAGAGGTGGAAGGGTGCGGTCCTCGCCGTCGCGGTTGCCGTGTCGGCGACCTTCGTGACACAGTCGCCCGCCGCCGCCGCAACCAGCTCCTCGGCCATGACGTCCAAGGTGATCCTGAGCCCCGCGACCTTCGCCGATCTGCCCGGCTGGAAGCGCGACGATCATCTGGCCGCGCTGAGGACGTTTCGGCGGTCGTGCGAGAAGGTGATCGAGGACGCCAATTCCAACGCCGACACGACGGGAAAAGCAGCGGCGCTGGTGCGCGTGTGCCGGGCAGCCGCGGCTATTCGGAACCCGACACGCGCCGCGGCCGAGGCCTTTTTCGAGTCCCACTTCGTGCCCCACCGCGTGATCCACAAGGGCGATCGCGGCTTCCTCACCGGCTACTACGAGCCGGTGCTGAAGGGTTCGCGCAAGCCGCAAGGGCGCTTCCAGACGCCCATCTACCGCCGGCCCCCCGATCTTGAGAACGTCGTCGCCGAGACTGAGCGCGCCTCCAAGAGCGACGGCCTCAGTCATGTGCGCAGGACGGCGACCGGCGTCGAGCCCTATCCGACGCGCGCCGAGATCGAGCAGGGCGCGCTCGCAGGCCTTGGCCTGGAGCTGCTCTATCTCGCCGACCCGGTCGACGCCTTCTTCATGCACGTGCAGGGCTCAGGCCGCATCCAGCTCACCGACGGCACGAGCGTCCGCCTCAACTACGACGGCAAGAACGGCCATCCCTATACGTCGGTCGGCGGCTACCTGGTCGAGAAGGGATTTTTCGAGCCCGGCACGGTGACGTTGCAGATATTGCGCAAGTGGCTGCGCGCCGACGTTGAGCGCGGGCGCAAGGTCATGTGGCGCAACGCATCCTTCATCTTCTTTCGCGAATTGCACGGGCCCGACGCGGCGGGCCCGATGGGCGCGCAGAAGGTGGCGCTGACGCCGGGGCGCAGCCTCGCGGTCGACACCGCCTACCACTTGCTCGGCACGCCCGTGTATGTCAGCGCCCCGGAACTCAAGCATGCCACCAGGACGGGCGGGTTCCATCGCCTGATGATCGCGCAGGACGTCGGCTCCGCCATCAAGGGCCCCGAGCGCGGCGACATCTACTTCGGATCGGGCGACAGGGCCGCCAGGCTCGCCGGCATAACGCAGCATCCGGGCAGTTTCTTCGTGCTCCTCCCCGCCTCCGCACCGAGCGGCGGCCAAGCCCGCGAACGCGCGCCATGGCAAAAGATCGAGAAAGCCGAGCGCTGAGCAAGCCCGGCGGCAAGCGCGCTGCGGGCAATTCTCTGTCCGAGGAGGAGCGTGCGCTTTGGGAGCACGCCGCCCGCGGTCTCAAACCTTTGAAGGGCAAGAAATCCCGCGTCCACGGCGCGTCCGAGGACGCGATCGGAGCGTCGCCGCCGCGTCTCCGCGCGCAAGAAAAGCCTGCTCCATCGCCGCGCGCCGTGACGCCGCCCGCGAAGGTCGCCAAGACGCCGGCCGGTCCCCCGCCGCTCGCGCCGCTCGATCGCCGCAAGGCGCGCCAGATCGGCTCGGGCCGGATCGAGGTGGAAGCGCGGATTGATCTGCACGGGATGCGCCAGAGCGAGGCGCACACGGCGCTGCGCCGGTTCCTGACGCAGGCCTACGCCGGCGGTCGCCGCTGGGTGCTGGTCATCACCGGCAAGGGCGCGCCATCGCGGCGCGGCTCGGAGGAGGAAACGGACGACGGCGCCTTGCACGGCGACCGCGAGCGCGGTGTCTTGCGGCGCAACGTACCCCGCTGGCTAGCCGAGGCCGAGCTCAGGTCGATCGTCGTCGGCTTCACGGCCGCCGCCATCCGCCACGGCGGCGACGGCGCTCTCTACGTGCAGCTGCGCAGAAAAGACCGGCCGGGCGGTGCGGAGCGATCTTAAGGGCATTTCTCCGCCAGCTTCTCCAGGGCTTGTCTGACGCCGGAGAGCGAGTAGGTGTCGGTGGTGTTGGTGCCGCGCTTCGAGGTTGCCTTCACGACCGCGGTCGAGCCCTTCTTCATGGCCTCGATCAGCTTGAGCTCCTCGGTCGGATCGGAGACGAAGCCACGCTCGTCCTTGGCGAAAAGCTTGAAAGTGTCGGCGTCGATCGTCACCGTCATGTCTTTGGCGGGGTCGATCGGGTAGCCCACCTTGACGCTCGGCTCCGTCTTGACGCCGTCCTTGGGCCAGGCCGAGATGTAGAAGTAGATGGGGCCGCGGTTGGCGCCGATCGGCTCGACGGCCTGCGGCTGGGACGCGACGAAGCAGACCTGCTTGGGAGTCGCCGTGTCGGCGTAGAGGCTCCACGCGCCCTGGTTGTCCACGAGATCGACGGTTTGCGCGATCACCTCGGCCGCGTAGAGGCAGCTCAGCGCTGCCGCCGCTGTGGCGAAGATCCGTGTCCGGTTCATCAGGTCCCCTTCCTCCCCTGAAAGAGTCACGACTTTGTGCGCACCATAAGCGTCATTCCCGGCGTCTGTCACCCTTTCCGCCCCAACTTACCCCCGCTTCTTGGCCGGACCGGCGGGGCCCCGGCCGGGCCGCCCTCCCGCAGGGGCCGGTCGGGAAATCGCGCGAAGCTCCTGGTGCGGTCGTACATCACGATGGCCCCGGCCGTGGCCACATTGACGCAGAAGCTGGTCGGGATGCGGACGACATAATTGCAACGGGCGAGCAGCTCCGGCGACAAGGAGCCCTGCTCGGGCCCCAAGACGTAGGCCGCGCGCAGGGGATGGCGGAAGCTCGGCAGGTCGATGGCGTCGTCGAGAAGCTCCACGCCGACGAGCTTGCAGCCCTGCGGCAGCGCCATCTCGTCGAGCGAGGTCCAGTTGTAGTGCGGGATGTGCCACTGCCCCTTGGAGGTGTCGGCGCGCGCCTCCAGCGCCTGATAGGTCGCTCCCACGGTGAAGGTGAAGCTCGCCCCGAAGCCGTGCGCGGATCGCATCAAGTTGCCGAGGTTCAGCGCTTTCGACATGCGCTCCGCCCCGATGGCGAAATAGCCTCGTTGGATGGGCGGCCAGCTCTCGACGACGGTTTGCGGCATGGCTGTTGCGGGAAGATTCGCTCCTGCTGCGGGCAGATTTCATCTTTGCGTCTTGCCGGGACCGGCGGCGCATGGTGGAAGGGCAGCCGATCTTGAGCCGGATCCTGGGAGGTTTCACGTGAAAGCGGCCCTTTGCAAGCGCCTCGACGGGCCGGCCGGCCTGGTGATCGAGGAGGTGGCCCCGCCCGAGGCGGGTCCGGGCGAGGTACTCGTCGCCGTCAAGGCGGCAGCCCTCAACTTTTTCGATACCTTGATCACGCGCGGCAAGTATCAGGCGAAGCCAGAGCTGCCGTTCTCGCCGGCAGCCGAGGTGGCCGGCGTCGTCGAAGCGGTCGGTGCGGGCGTGACCGGGATCGGCGCCGGCGACCGCGTGATGGCGTACGTCGGCTGGGGCGGCGCGCGCGAGAAGATCGCGGTGCCGGCCGACGCGCTCGTCCCCATTCCCAATGGCGTCAGCGACGAGATTGCGGCCGGCGTGAGCGTGACCTACGGCACGGCCGTCCACGGGCTGAAAGACCGCGGCCGGCTGCAGTCCGGCGAGACGGTGGCGGTGCTGGGTGCCGCCGGCGGCGCCGGTCTGGCGGCGGTGGAGATCGCCAAGCTGATGGGCGCGCGCGTGATTGCGGTCGCCTCCTCGGAGGATAAGCTCGAGGTCTGCAAGCAACACGGCGCCGACGAGGTGCTGAACTACGCGACAACGGATCTGAAGAGCGGCTTGCGCGCGCTCACCGGCGGAAACGGCGTCGATGTCGTCTATGACTGCGTCGGCGGCGACGCCTCGGAAGCTGCGTTGCGGGCCATGGCCTGGCAGGGGCGTTTTCTGGTCGTGGGGTTCGCCTCGGGCGAGATTCCCAAGATTGCGCTGAACCTGCTGCTGCTGCGGGGGGCCGAGGCCATCGGCGTGTTCTGGGGCGAGTCGGTCAAGCGCGACCCGTCCGGTCACCGCGTCAACATGTGGCGCGTCCTTGGTTGGATCGCTGAAGGCAAGCTGCACCCGCGCGTTCACGCCACCTACCCCTTGGAGCAGATCCGCGAGGCGATCGGCGTTCTCGACCGGCGCGAGGCCGTCGGCAAGGTCGTGCTGACGCTGTAGACGCCGCCCTGTTCAGGAATTCTTTGCCATCTTCCAGCGATGGTGGGCCGATCGTCGGTGCCCGGACGGGCGGGATTGCGCATGCGTACGTGTCGAGTTCTGGCCGGAGCAATGATCCTCGTTACGGCCCTGTGTGCCGCCGCCGAGCCGTCGGTTGCGCAAACGCTGCTGCAGAGGCTGTTCGGCTTCGGCGGCTCGCGCTCGCCCGAATACCTTAATCGGAGCATGGGCGCTTATGGTTTCAGCAGCCGGCGGAGCGATTTCGACGAGTATTGGCAGGAGGACGTCGGCACCTATCGCACCTTGTGCGTGCGCCTGTGCGACGGGTTCTATTTTCCCATCAGCGACAACGCGCGGCGCGGGCAGCTCTATCGCGACAGCCGGGCTTGCATGCAGCGCTGCGACGGAGACGCGCGTCTGTTCTACTACCCGACCGACGGGGGCAGTCCCGAGACCATGGTCGACCTCAGAGGACGCAGCTACAAGAGCCTGCCCAACGCGTTTCGCTACCGCAAGGCGTTGGTCGCGGCTTGCACCTGCCAGCCGGCGCCGTGGTCGGCGGAAGCCGCCGCGCGCCATGAAGGCTATGCCGCCGAAGCGGCACAGTCGGTGGCCGATGCCGAGGCGGGGGAAAATTCGGAGCGCGTTCGGCAGGCCACCGGGCCCTCGGTGGAGGAGCCGTATTATTTCGAGCCGCCGCGTCCCTACACGCCGCGCCCGCGCTACTACAGCCGCTGGGAGCGCGCGCCGTGGGTCCGCGACGGCTGGCGGGATTGAGGGGCGGAAAGCGCAGGGACAAGCATTGTTCCGCGAACGTTCTTATGACGGC
>CAYUBZ010000039.1:0-1725 GCA_964443205.1 uncultured Hyphomicrobium sp.
ATGATCCGATCTTCGTCGCCGACGGACAAAAGATGACCTTCGGCGAGATGGAGCCTGCCGACAAATATGCGATCTCGCACCGCACCCGCGCCTTCGACACTTTCAAGCGCGCCTGCCTCGATGGCGGCTGATGCGCCCGCCTTCGGCGTCTACATCCACTGGCCGTTCTGCGCCCAGAAGTGCCCCTACTGCGACTTCAACAGCCACGTGCGCTTCGGCGGCGTCGACGAGGCACGCTTTCTTGCAGCCTACCTCGCCGAGCTCGACCACACGGCGAAGCTCACCGGCCCCCGCACGGTGGCAAGCGTCTTCTTCGGAGGCGGCACGCCCTCCCTCATGGCGCCCGCGACAGTCGCCGCGATCCTCGAGCGCATCGCGAAAGCGTGGACGATTGCCCCCGACGCGGAGATCACGCTCGAGGCCAACCCCGGCAGCGTCGAGGCGGGACGCTTTCGCGGCTACGCTGCTGCCGGCGTCAATCGCGTCTCGCTGGGCGTGCAGTCGCTCAGCGATCAAGTGCTGAAATCGCTGGGGCGCATTCACACGGTCGCGGAGGCCAAGACCGCGATCGCAATCGCGCGCAGGCATTTCGATCGGTACTCATTCGATCTCATCTATGCTCGCCCCGGTCAGACGGTCGCCGAGTGGCGGGTCGAGCTTGCCGAGGCGCTCGCACTGGCCCGCGGTCATCTCTCGCTCTATCAGCTCACGATCGAGCCGGAGACGCCGTTTGCGGCCCTTCACGCCGCGGGAAAGCTCGTCGTGCCGGACGGCGACGCCGCTCGCGCCCTCTACGATGTCACGCAGGAGCTGACAGAAGCGGCAGGCCTGCCGGCTTATGAGATCTCCAATCACGCAGTTCCCGGAGACGAGAGCCGTCACAACCTCGTTTACTGGCGCTACGGCGAGTACGCAGGCTGCGGACCCGGCGCGCACGGACGGCTCGTGCAGGGCGGCGTGCGCCGCGCCACCAGCACCGAGCGTCATCCCGAGCGCTGGGTCGACCTCGTCGAGCGCGAGGGACACGGCTGGGTGGAGGTTGCGCCGCTCTCCCGCGCAGAGGAGACCGACGAGCGGCTCCTGATGGGTTTGCGGCTTGCCGAGGGCATCGATCTTGACCGGCTCGATACGCTGGGCGGGCTCAGGCCATCTGCGGCAGCGATCGCCGACATGACGGAGCAGCGCCTCGTCGAGACCATCCCGGGGCCCGCCGGCGAAAAGCGCCTGCGCGCAACCTACAAAGGCCGCTTTGTCCTGAACGAGATCGTGCTGCGCCTTGCGCTGAGCCTCGAGCCGGAGAGGCGTGTCGATTCCCCGATGGACAATCGCCCGGCCGCAAACTAAGCACCGACGGCATGATCCGACGCCTCTACGATTGGATGATGGAAAAGGCGGGAGACAATCGGGCGCCGTGGGCGCTTGCATTCATCTCCTTCGTCGAGAGCTCATTCTTTCCGATACCGCCCGACGTGATGCTGATCCCGATGGTGCTCAGCCGCCGGGAAATGGCATGGCGGTATGCAACCATCGCGACCGTCGCATCCGTTGTCGGCGGGCTGTTGGGCTACGCCATCGGCTATTTCGCATATCAGGCGATCGGCTTGCCGATCCTGGAGTTCTACGGCCGAGAGCACGCGCTCGACGGCTTCATCGCGTTCGTGCATGACTATGGCGTGCCGGCGGTCATCATCAAAGGCATGACGCCGATCCCCTACAAGGTCGTGA
>CAYUBZ010000039.1:1825-12950 GCA_964443205.1 uncultured Hyphomicrobium sp.
GGCGTGCCGGCGGTCATCATCAAAGGCATGACGCCGATCCCCTACAAGGTCGTGACGATTGCCGCAGGCGTCGCGCATATGGATTTGCTGGCGTTCATTGGTGCCAGCATCATCGCGCGCGCGATGCGGTTTTTCCTGGTCGCCGCCTTGCTTTATTGGTTCGGCCAGCCGATCCGCGAGTTCATCGAGCGCCGCTTGAGCCTTGTCACCACGGCGTTCGTCGTGCTCTTAGTCGGCGGGTTCGTGGCCATTAGATACTTGCTCTAGGCCGATGGGCGAGTTCGCAAAATGACCTTTGCCGTTCCAGATCCGACCGTTCACGGGGCCTACAAGGCGGGCGCCATGGCCTTCGTTCTTGCCGGCGCCACCATCCTTGCCGCGCTGGGATTCGAGCACATCGGCGGCTATCTGCCCTGTCCGTTGTGCCTGGAAGAGCGGTACGCCTACTATGCCGGCGTCCCGGTGCTGTTTCTGGCCCTGGTCCTGCTCTCAGCCGGGCTGCACCGCTCCGCAGCATTCCTCTTTCTTTTGGCCTCGCTGGCGTTTTTGGCCAACGCCGGGCTCGGCACGTATCATGCCGGCGTCGAGTGGGGCTTCTGGCCCGGACCCGAAGCGTGCTCCGGCGCGCAGGAGCTCACGACCTCGGCGGGAGGGCTTCTGGACGCGCTTTCGACCACCAATGTTATTCGTTGCGATGAAGCGGCATGGCGCTTTGCAGGTATTTCGTTGGCGGGCTGGAACGTTGTCGTGTCGTTGTTGGTCTTCGCAATGAGTCTGCGCGCCGCTGCCAAGTCGGTTCGCTCAAGCTAATCCCTGCAATATCGTTGGGTTAGGGCGCATCGGCGTGCGCGGCGCCGCATCGCGGCTGCGTTCAGCAACTGTCAAGCCAAATACCGCGGGGTCGACACAGCGGTGCCATGCCGTGGTCAAAAAGTGACGGTTAAGTCAGCCTCGTTCGCGGAACACATGGCGAACCCGTCGCGTAGGGGGGACGGTTTGTAATGAGCGTATTGCGTCATTGCCGCTTGCCGGCATCGTTCCTTCGTGAGTTCAGCCGCAGCGTAGCGCGGAAGGACGTATCAGTTCCCACGGGAACGCCGGCGTCCGAGTTTGTCGCTTTAAGTGCCCCGCGTCCCGATTCCGTTCAGCGTCATCAATTGAGTTTGTTGCGTGGCGTAATGTTGCGTCCGGTAGCGTACGCGTGTCGAAACTCCCCCCGCAACACGCTTGCCAGCGTGTTGGCAATCTTGAGGCGAACCGCTCGGAGGAAAACGTTTGAGCGTATTTCTGAGCGGTTTGCCGGCCAAGGCCGGAGATATTTTGGTGGGCCGGGCGGCGGTATGCCGCCGGTCCCGGAGCAAAGCGTAAAGGTCGGCGGCATCGCCGCCCGCAAGTTCAAGTGAGGTCTGTCGTGGCGTCGGAGTCCAGAGAGTGGCGTTCGCTTTCGGAGGTGGTGGACCAGGTGCTGGGTTCCATGCGGCCCACGTCTCCCGCGCCGTTGGACGAAGCGGCCGAGGTTCGCGGATGAATTCGAGGTAGTTTCGGAAGGATCAAGGATCTTTCCAACGAGTAGGCAAGCATATGGAGCGTCGGAGCCGATGGTCTCCACGAGGCGTCGCGTGACAGGGTTCTGCGTAGCGACGTCAATGCGCTCTGTGTGCTTGCCGCCCCTTTAGAGAGGGCTTTCACGGCCGAAGCTAACGGGCCGCGTAACAAAATCGAGGAGGTACTGAGATGAGTCCCCATCATGTCAATCCGCTGCAGTGGCATCAGGCCGTCGGCGTTGCACGCCAATCCTGCGCGCGCTTTTTCCGCGACGGGGGCAGCCCCGCGGACGCGCTCAACGCGTTCGGCGTGGCAGCGGACGAGCGGATGACCGGAGACTGGGGCAGGGCCGTTGACGCCATTGCCGAGGTGCTGTGCGCGCCGCCCGCCAAGCGCGCCGCTTGAGGCGCTCCTCAAGTCTTTCCGATTGAAGACAACGGCCCCGGCAGCACGCCGGGGCTTTCTTGTTTCTGCGTGCGACCCGCACAAGGCGATTGGTCGCCTTACGGCTCCAGCTCGGTATCCCAATAGAGATAGTCGAGCCAGCTGACGTGCAGGTAGTTGGGCGGGAATAGCCGGCCATTGCGATGCAGCTCGAACACCGTCGGCCGATAGGGCGACTGCGTCGGGTGCATTCCCACCTCCTGCGGCATCGCCCCGCCCTTGTCCAAATTGCACGGCGCGCACGCCGCGACGACGTTGTCCCAGCGGGTCTGGCCGCCGCGCGAGCGCGGGATCAGATGGTCGAAGGTCAGATCCTCCTTCGAGCCGCAGTACTGGCAGGTGAAGCGGTCGCGCAGGAACACGTTGAATCGAGTGAAGGCAGGATAGAGCGCCGGCTTCACGTAGGTCTTGAGGGAGACGACGCTCGGCAGCTTCATCTCAAAGGAGGGGCTGCGCACGAAGCGGTCGTACTCGGAGACGATGTTGACGCGATCGAGAAAGACAGCCTTCACCGACTCCTGCCAGCACCAGAGCGACAACGGGTAGTAGCTCAAGGGCCGGAAGTCGGCGTTAAGGACGAGGGCCGGAAAGGAGTCCGGAATGGCCGCGTGCGCGTTCACGTTCTAGCGTCCTGTCGGTTCTCTTTCGCGAATCGCGTTCTCCCATGTTTCGGCCGGGATACTAGCCGCGCGTATCAACTCTGTGAAGGTCCCCGCCGCTCAGAAAGCTTACCTGTCAGGGAGTGTTGCGCGGGCGCTGAATTGCAGGGAATCTAGGCGTTTTTCCGGCTCTCTTCGCCCATGGGGGCGATCTTGTAGTAGGCCCACAGCAAGTGCGCCGCCACGCCGCGCCATGGCCGCCAGCGCTCCGCGATGGAAAGAAGTGCCTCGCGGGAGGGGCGCTCTTCAAGTCCGAGCGCGTTGGCGGCAGCCGTCTGCAGCGCGAGATCGCCGGGGGCAAAGGCATCGGCCCGGCCCAGGCAGAACAGCAGAAAGATGTCGGCCGACCACGGGCCGATGCCCGGCACCGCGGTGAGGGCGTCGTGCACGCCGGCGTCGGGCTCGTGCGCGAGTTTTGCCAGATCGAGGCCGTCCTCCATCGCCGCACAGACCGCGCGCAACGTGCGCACCTTGCCGCGCGACAGCCCTGCCTGGCGCAGCGCATCGTCGGTGAGCTTGGGGAACGTCTCGGGCGCCATCGGCCGAACGGCCAGCGTCAGGCGTCGCCAGATCGCCTCGGCGCTGGCGATCGAAAGCTGCTGGCCGACGACGATGCGCGCGAGCCCCTCGAAACCCGCGGCATGCCGGCGCAGCGGCGGGTCGCCGGTTTGCTCGTGCACGCGGCGCAGATGCGGGCACTTGCGCCGCAGCGCGCGGATGCCGGCGCGCACGTCGGCGTCCGTCTCCATGATCTGCGTTTGCCTTGTGCGCATGTGCGTCGCTTCGCGTTCTGCCCTTCCGCCGGTATGGGGTGGAGGGTAAGATCAAGCAATGCGTTCGCAAAGCGGCTCCTTTGCGCTAAGTCTCGGCGTGCAAGGCGATGAGGCGTTCCATGGGAAGGCGGGTTTCGGCAGCCGTAGCGGTTCGCCGGGCGCCGCACGCTCCCGCAACTGAGACGTGGATTTCTCCTGACTCATGACAGGATCGCCCGTCCTCCGTTTCGCGCCGAGCCCCAATGGACCGCTGCATCTGGGCCACGCACTTTCCGCTCTCATCGGCTTCGACATGGCGCGGCAGCTCGGCGGCCGCTTCCTGGTGCGCATCGAGGACATCGACGTTGCGCGCTGCCGCGAGGAGCACGTCACCGGCATCTTCGAGGATCTGGCTTGGCTCGGCATCACGTGGGAGCAACCCGTGCTGCGGCAATCGCAGCACTTTTCCGTCTACAGCGAGGCGGCGCAGTGGCTGGAGGCGCAAGGGGTGCTCTATCCGTGCTTTGCCTCGCGCTCCGAGATCTGGGAGGCGGCAACCCTCGGGGCGCTGGATCCCGACGGGGCGCCGCTCTATCCGGGACTGCACAAGTCCCTGTCGGGGGCCGAGATCGAGGCGCGCATCGAGAAGGGCGAGCCTTACGCCTTGCGCCTCGACATGGAGCGCGCGTTGCAAGAGGCGGCGCGCAGACTGGACGGCCGGCCCTTGACCTTCACCGAGCTCGACGAGCACGCGCGCCCGACGGTCATCGAGGCCCGCCCCGAACGCTGGGGGGACGCCGTGATCCTGCGCAAGGACGTGCCGGCGAGCTACCATCTGGCGGTCGTGGTCGACGATGCCCGCCAGGGCGTCACCCATGTCACGCGCGGCCGCGACCTCTATGCCGCCACCGACGTGCAGCGTTTGCTTCAGGTTCTCCTGGGGCTGCCCGAGCCCCTCTACCATCACCATCGGCTGCTTACCGATGCGCACGGGCGCAAGCTCGCCAAGAGCGAGCGTGATACGGGCTTGGCAAGCCTCAGGGCCGCCGGCGTCTCAGGACAGGATATTCGCACCCAGGTCGGTTTAGATTAACGCCGGAAAGCCGGGCTTCCCATTGGGTTAAGGGGCCTGCCTTAAGCTGTTGGCTTCGGCTCCAACCCCCAGTAATGGGTATAGGGTCAGGTTGGGTCCAGATGGGTACAGGGCATGTCGCGCGTAAAGAAGCCCGCCAAGAGTAAACGGGAGACGCAAAGCCGGCCGCCGGGCACCGCGTCGCGGGCGCCGTCGCGCCGGTCGCGCGCGACCCCCGGCCGCTCCCGCGCGGCCGCGCGTGCCAATGCCTATTCGTCGGACGATCGCAAATCGCTCGTGCTCCTGCTTGCTCCGTTCCTCGTCATGACACTCGCGGTCGCAGCGACCCAGTCGTTCGCGCCAGGGGGCTCCGCGTGGCGTCAGCTTGCGCTTCTCCCCGAGCCGCACACGATCACCGAGGCGTCCCCGCCGCCAGCGCTCTCGCCCCCGCCCCCCGAGGCGGCCAAGCTGATCGCTGCGCCCGCGCTCGTCCGGCCGGCGCCGGTGACCGAGGTCGCATACGTGATCGCCTCCGGAGCGGATCTTCGGCCGGCGCCTCCGGGCGACGTTATGATGGCGCGGACGGCGCGGACGGCTCTCGCCGACAAGTGCGTCGCGCCCTTGCCGGCAGGCAAGCCGGTACGTAGCACCCCCGTGGCGGCGCGGAGCCCGGCGGCGTTCGGGCGCATGCTGGCGATCGCTGCCCGCGCGCAGACCAACGAACTCGTTGTCTACTCGGACAAATACCGCCAGATCGCATTTCCGATGGGCGATATACCGTCGCTCTATGGCGTGTGCACCGACGTCGTCGTTCGTGCCTATCGCGCGCTCGGCATCGACCTGCAGGTGCTGGTGCACAAGTCGCGGCTGGGCACCGGCGATACGAGCATCGACCACCGGCGCACCAGGACGTTGCGCCGCTTCTTCGAGCGCAAGGGCGTGTCGCTGCCGGTCAGCGATTTTGTCGAGGACTATCGGCCGGGCGACATTGTCACCTATCACCGGGAAAGCGGGCGAACCTCGCAATCGCACATCGCCATCGTCTCCGACGTGATTGCGCTCTCCGGACGCCCGATGATCGTGCACAACCGCGGCTGGGGTCCGCAGCTCGAGGACGCCCTGTTTGCGAACAAGGTGACCGGACATTACCGGTTCATGAGTGCGCCAGCGGGCGAAGAAGCCTCATCACCCCGCGCACTGCCCGCCGCTGGTCGACGGGCACAAGCTCCGATTCCGGTCTCCAAGCAACTGCAGATCAGCGCCTCCGCCACTCCGTGAGGTTGGCCGTAAGGCTGGCGGCGGGCGCCTTCCTGCGCCATATTTTGATCATCGGCGTTCCCGATTGATCGGATGTCGCGGCGAATCGTGGCGCTACACTTTGGGCGCAGGAGGCACGAGCAAGGAATGGGGCCGCTCAAGCAGTGTTTCGCCATTGTGTTGGCGGCAGCATTATTCGCTTCAGGGTCAGGGCTCTCCGCGAAGGAGCCGGCGAAGGTTACAGCCCAGCCATCATCGCCAAACGAGGCGTTCGGGTTGAACCTCGTCTGGGCAGCGCGGTGGCAGACCTGGATCCCCGTCATCTACAATCCCAGCTACGCCGAGATCCCCTACCCCAACGGCGACGTGGCTTGGTACTACGGCGTTTGCACCGACGTCCTGGTGCGTGCCTACCGCTGGCTCGGCGTCGACCTTCAGGCGGAGGTAAAAAGGGCCGGCGTCGGCACCGGTGACACCAACATCGACCACCGCCGCGTCGACGTGCTGCGCGCCTTTTTTGCGCGCAAGGGCCGCTCGCTGCCCATCACCGACGACCCGGCAGACTACAAAGCGGGCGATGTCGTCTCCTACTACGTGCCGACGGGGCGGTTCTCGAAGACGCACATCGCCATCGTGTCGGACCGCTTAGCCACCGGCGGCTTCCCGCTCATCATCCACAATCGCGGCTTCGGCGTGCAGGAGGAGAACCGGCTCTTCGCCGAGAAGATCACCGGCCACTACCGCTATTGGCCTGCGCAAGGCGCCGGCCAGGCGTCCGCCGGCGACTGAGGCTTTAGGCTCCCCTTAGCAAAATCCCGTATCCCCCAGACAACTCACGACTTTGTCGTCGTGGTAAAGACTTTCTTAAGACCCGTCTGAAAAGATGACACGATAGGCGCCGCGACGCCTGCGCCTTGCGAGGCTGTCTGTGCAACGCGGCTAATCAATCGCCCGCAGATCGCAGATGCAATCTGAATCGGCCAGAGAGAGACGCTTGGCTCGTTGATGCTGGAGTGGTTTTGGACATTCGCGAAAGAGCTGGTTGCGGCCATCCGCAGCCTGGTCTTGGCGCATGCCAGTCGGCTCCAGCTGATCGATCGTCCAGGACCCCAGGCCCAGCCCGTGCCGCTTTCCCGCGCGGAGGGTTGGACGCGGGCGACCGCGGCCGTCACCGCGGCCATCGCCGGCTTCGAGCGCATTCAGGATCTTCATGCGGCGGCGGCGAACCGGCTCGATGCCGCGGACTACGCGCTCCAAAACCTGCTTGCAGAGCTTGCCGCGGTGATGCCCGCCGCGCTGCCGGTCCCGGCTGATGGTTCAGCGCTGCGCGCGGTGCTTGCCGCAGCAGCCGAGCCGCCGGCCGCGAAAAAGGCGCTCGCTGCCTAGCGCACTGTCCGCTCGTTGGCCGAGAGCTTGGTCGGCTGGAACGAGCTGGGCGCCGGATCGGCCACGGACGCGCCGAACTTCTGCACCTCGAGCACCGCCAGTCCGCGCTGGCTGAGGCCGTTCTCGCCTAAGCGCACGATGCCGTCGACCCCGACAAATCCGTTGGGCCGCGTGAGGTTCGCTACGGTGTAGCGGGCGCCTGGCGGGTTGGAGGAAAGACCGATCGCCAGACCGACAGCGTCGTAGGCGACGCTGGCGATCCGTGGCGGCGCGTTGCCGAACGTCCTGGCGAACTTCTCGGCGAACGCCCGCCAGGCGATCGGATCGGGGCTCGGGTACCAGCCGCCGATGAAGGCATCGTCGCGCCCGATCGAGGGGAAGTCCCAGGCGCCCGTGCCTAAGAGCTTCACCTTGGTGGTGTCGAGCCCTGAGTAGGCGATGACGGGTCCGATCTGCGGGAGCGCCTCCTGCCCGCCCGGCAGGAACAGCGCATCGACCGGCGACAGCACCTCCTCGCCGCGCTTGATCGCCTCGACCACACGCTTGGCCGGTCCGAGCATGCCGTTGGCAGCGGGCGGATATCTCTCGACGATAACCACCGTTCCGCCCGCCTGCTGCACGGCGCGGCGGAAGGCCGGCTCCACCGCGTTGCCGTAGGCGTCATCGGGAATGAGGGCCGCAAAGCGCCGCTTGCCTTGGCTGGCGGCATAGGTGACGACGCGGTCCACCTCCTGCTCGGCAAGGAAGCTCATCAGATAGACGCCGTTGCCGGCGACGTGCGTGTCGTTGGAGAAGGCGAGGATGGGCACGCCTGCTTGGCGCGCCACGGGGGCGGCGCCTGCCACCGACTTGGAGAAGAGGGGACCTAAGATGATCTCCGCGCCTTCCTTGATGGCGGCGTCGGCAGCGGCGCGCCCGCCGGCGGCGGTGCCGCCGTCGTCCTTGGTCACGATCTGCACTGAAGGGTCGTTGAGCTCGAAGAGCGCCATCTCGGCCGCCTGCTTCATGCTCTTGGCAACCGCCGCGGTCTCGCCCATCCCGCCCAGCGGCAGCAGCAGCGCGATCTTCACGGGCGCGCGTTGGCCTGGCGCGCCCCCTGGCGGGACGATGGCGGCCGTGGGACCCTGGGTCGGACCCATACCCGTCGAGCAGGCCGCGAGCAAAGCCGCCAACAACCCGAACGCGGCGGCACGCCACGCATGCGCACTGCCCAAGGCCGGTTCCAAGCTCGTCCGCATCCGGTAGTGGTCCCCCAAGAATCGTGCCCCCGTGCACCTGCCGGGCCGATCCGATGGCCTCCACGGCGGGTACGGTGTAACGACTCCTATACTAGCTGGTTAGACGTCCCTCTGCCGCGAGGGAAGTGTCTCGTTGCCACTATTGTCAACAATTGACGCAAGTTCCGCACGCCTGGAACGCGGTCGTCATTGACTGAACTCAATCAAATACGTGAGTCGCGCTCAAATTCCAGAGTGTAGACGAAGATTCACGCGTCAGACTGCTATGGTCTGATGTGATCATGGGTTAGGCATGAAGGACAATTCATGAGCGGTCCCGAGGTCAAATCGGGTGGCATCGCGGCCCGCGCGGGCGACGAGATGCAGCGGCATCTCGCAGCGTCCCTCGCGCCGGGGCTCTATCTCGTCGCCACGCCGATCGGCAATCTCGGCGACATCACGCTGCGCGCGATCTCCGTTCTCGCCCGTGCCGACGTCGTCCTGTGCGAGGACACCCGCCACAGCCGCACGCTGCTTGCGCATTTCGCGATCCCCACGCCGGCGCGCGCCTACCACGAGCACAACGCGGCGCGCGAACGCCCGCGCGTGCTGGCAGAGCTCGAAGCGGGCCGCCGCGTCGCGCTCATCTCCGATGCCGGCACGCCGTTGATTTCGGATCCTGGGTGGAAGCTTGCCCGCGCCGCGCTCGATGCCGGCCACCGGGTGGAGGCGCTGCCGGGCGCATCCGCCGCGCTTGCCGCGCTCACCGTCGCCGGCCTGCCGACGGATGCGTTCTTCTTTGCCGGATTCCTGCCGCCCAAGGCGGCGGCGCGGCGCACGCGCATCGCGGAATTGCAGAATGTGCCTGCAACGCTTTTGTTCTTCGAGGCGCCCTCGCGCGTCGCCGAGACGCTGGCCGATCTTGCAGCCGTGCTCGGCGATCGGCCCGCCGCGCTCGCCCGCGAGCTGACCAAGCTGCACGAGGAGGTGCGCCGCGCGCCGCTCAGCGAGTTGGCCGCCGCGGTTGAGGGCCAATCGATCAAGGGCGAGGTCGTCGTCCTCGTCGGGCCGCCGCAGAAGGCGCAAATCACGGATGCCGACATCGCCGCGCGGCTCGAAGGCGCGCTTAAGGACATGAGCCTGCGCGATGCCGCAAAGGCCGTGGCCGAGGCGCTCGGCGTGCCGAAGTCGCGCGTCTATGAGCTGGGTCTGCAGAGAGACAAGTGATGGCGGTCTTTCGGCGTGCGGATATCGAGCCGGGTCCCAACGAGCGGCGCGCGAGGCTGCGCCGCGGGCGCGTGTCGGAAGCGCTGGCCGCCGCCGTGCTGATGGCAAAGGGCTATCTCATCCTAGGCCGTCGCGTGAAGACGCGCGTCGGCGAGATCGACATCATCGCGGTGCGGGGCAAGCGGCTGGCGTTCGTGGAGGTGAAGCGGCGGTTGACACCTGAGGACGCCGAGGCCGCCGTCTCGGCGCGGCAGGCGGCACGCATCCGCCGCGCCGCCGACCACTGGCTCGCCCACCGAACGCGCTATCACGGTCACGAGCAGGGCTTCGACGTGATCCTGCTGGTGCCCGGCCGTTGGCCGCGGCACATTCCGAATGGGCTCTGAGGTGCTCAGCAGCAATACGCATTGACAGTCCCGCTCAGGAACGGTTTGCCTAAGCTCGCTTCCCCTATCTAGCCCGAGCCCCCCATGCCCCTGCGTGTCGCCTGCCAGATGGACCCGATCGAGAGGATCGATATCCTCGGCGATTCCACCTTCGCTCTGCTCCTGGAAGGCCAGAAGCGCGGGCACGACCTGTTCTATTACACGCCGCCCGACCTCGCCTTGCACGGCGACCGCCTGCTGGCGCGTGGGGTCACGCTCGAGGTCGCCGACAAGATCGGCGCCCACTACGAGGTCTCGCTGCCGCGCGTCGAGGATCTGGCGGAGCGCGACGTGGTGCTGCTGCGCCAGGACCCGCCCTTCGACATGGCCTACATCACGACGACGTACCTGCTCGAGCGCATCCACCCCAAGACGCTGGTCGTCAACGACCCCGCGCACGTGCGCAACGCGCCGGAGAAGATCTTCGTTCTCGACTTCCTCGACCTGATGCCGCCGACCATCATCACCCGGGCGCTGGACGACGTGCAGGCGTTCCGCGAGGAGATGGGCGACATCATCCTGAAGCCGCTCTACGGCAACGGCGGCGCCGCCATCTTCCGCATCGCGCCCGGCGACACCAACGTCGCCTCGCTGGTCGAGCTGTTCCAGACCGTGTTCCGCGAGCCGTTCATGGTGCAGCAGTTCCGGCCCGAGATCGCGCGCGGCGACAAGCGCATCATCCTCGTCGACGGCGAGGTGGCGGGCGCCATCAACCGGCTGCCGCCCAAAGGCGAGACCCGCTCCAACCTGCACGTCGGCGGCTTGGCGCAGCCGACCAAGCTGACTGAGCGCGACGAGGAGATCTGCGCCCGTCTCGGGCCCGAGCTGAAAAAACGGGGGCTTCTTTTCGCTGGCATCGACGTGATCGGCGACTACCTGACCGAGATCAACGTCACCTCGCCGACCGGTATCCGCCAGGTGAAGGACTTCGGCGGCGCCGATATCGCCGCCCTCATCTGGGACGCGATTGAGGCCAAAGCCGGCAGGTCTTAGGCGCTCACCTGCGGGCGCGCCGCTTCCTCCTGCGCACCTTCTTCTTGCTGCTCTTCTTGGTTTTCGCCGTGCTGGCCGTGTCCTTGGGCGGCGGCGGTGGAGCTGCGCACACGCGGAAGCGCTCCGTCATCGTCTTGTCGGGCTCGAA
>CAYUBZ010000040.1:0-2440 GCA_964443205.1 uncultured Hyphomicrobium sp.
GGAGGACCGATGAACGAAGGAATCGAGCTGGGCTACATGGCCTTCGTCGCCGAGGGCAGCGAGGGCATCGGCGCCGTGCGCGGCGTCTCGCCCGACCATGTCGTCATCTACGTGGAGAACGCCGGCGAGTTCATCGTGCCGATGGCGGCGGTGCGCAAAGTGCACGACCAGAAGGTCATGCTGAACCCCCGCCTGCTCGACAAGGCGCTGCTCAGCGCCATCGGCCACGTGCACGACAGCGAGGATCCCAAGCTCGTCGGGTGACGTCGGCGCCAGCCCGCCCTCAAGCGACGGCCGAAGCAGCGGCATTTGGGCCGTCGTCGCTCGTCAGCCCGAGATTGTTGGCCACGACCGTGAGCAGGGCGCCCTCCTCCTGCGACACCTCCTCGTCGGCCTGCGCGATCGCCAGAAGGTAGCGATAGATCGCAATCCGGCTCTCCTCCGACAGGGCTTCCCGCAACAGGCGGGCAAGCTCGGCCGGCTCGGGAAGGTTCTCGTGATTGTCGACGGTCTTGCGGAACTCCGCGGCGTCGAAATTCTCAAACAGCCGCGCCCCGATGTCGGAGGCAATCGCGATCTCCTCGGGCAGGATCTTCTTGTCCGCCGCAATCATCGACGCGGCGAGGCTGTAGGCGATCTGCACCAGGTTGAGCGGCTCCGCCGGCTCGGGAATGCCCGCTTCCTTGAGCACCTTGCGCACCGCATCGAGGTCGGTCCTGACGAAGAGCGTGCGGCCGAGGCCATAGACGATGAAAATGGGGTTGAGGACGACCGCGGTCGGGCTGAACCAGCCGATCAGCGCGGATTTTCCCGACTCTTTCAAGAGCTCGGTCCTGACGCACGATTTGCAGCCGACGAGCGTTTTGTGCCCATGCTGGACCGCGAGCAGGAGGCCGCGCACGTAGGGCAGCTTGGCCGAGGTTTCGAGATAATTGACGCGGCAGTACGGACATTTGTAGGCGATGTAGTCTTGTGCCATCGCGTTCCCCTTTGATCCCAATGGGCTTGAAACAGCATCAATCGCGACGTCATGGTCCGGTCGCGCAGACTACCACCTCCGGATTTTGGAGGGAACGGCCGTGCCGTGCACGAACGCGAGATCGCTCCGCCATGACGCAGGGATGTCGCGCCTGAACGTTGCAGCCGCCTGCACGCCGACTGTCATGTGGGGAACAGCGCCTCCGCGCCGTCTCTGGCATAGCCCCTGCCAACAGTGACGACGTGCCGGTCGCCCGGGCTCCGGGCCCGGCGCGGGCGCGCTTTGCCCAACCAAACGGGGACGCAATACCGATGATCCGCTCTTTCTTTGCCGGCCTGGGCGTCGTGTTCGCCCTCATCCTCGTCTTCTGCGCGAGCTTCCTCGGCAGGGTCGCCTACGACATGCACGCGAAGGGCCCGGCCTACGAGAAGCTCGCCGTCGGCATCACGCGCGATCTGGCGCGTTCCTGGTCGGTCAAGGACATCAAAACGCACTACGCTGGCGCCGTCGCCCACAGGCTCGGCGGGGCCGCGGCGCAGGCGCCCTTCGACGCACTCAGACCCCTGGGGCCGCTGCGCTACGTCGACGATGTGACGCTTGAGACCGGCTGGAGCGTTGCGACCCTGCGCAACGTCAAATCGCCCGCGGCGGCCGCCGAGCAGCTCGCCCTCCTGCTGAGCAAGTCCGTCAAGGTCACGTTTCTCGCCAAGTTCGCCAATGGCTTCGCCCAGGTGACCATCGCGCTGAGAAACGAGGGCGGGCAAATGAAGCTGTGGCATCTGCAGATCGACAGCCGGACCCCGCTTCCCCAGCGCACGCGCCGCCGGCCCCGGCCCATCGCCCACGCCTGACACGGTGCGACCGTCACCGGTCTGTCATCTCTCGAGCGCCGCCCACCCCTGGGCAGCGGTAGGGCAGATGGTGTAGGACACCTGCGGCCGCGTGCGCCGACGCAGCGGGCACGCCGGGCGTCCGGGGAACGACAATGCTGACGATCTACGAATCCAGCGGCAAAGCCCTGAAGGTGCGCGAGCGGACCGCGCCGCTAACGGGCGACTGCATCTGGATCGACCTCTTGCAGCCGTCTGCGGAGGAGGACCGTTTCGCCGAGGAAGTACTCGCCGTCGACATCCCCTCGCGGGCGGAGATGCGCGAGATCGAGCCGTCGAACCGCTTCTATCAGGAGAAGGGCGCCTACTTCATGACGGCGACCATCGTCTACAACATCGAGGCGCTGGCGCCCTCGATCACCCCCGTCACCTTCATCCTGGCCGGCGACCGACTGGTGACGGTGCGCTACGCCGAGCCCAAGGCCTTCCCGCTCTATTTGCAGCGCGTGGACAAGGGCGATGCGCCGTGCGCGACAGGGGCCTTCGTCATGATGGGCCTGATCGAGGCGCTCATTCACCGCATGGCCGACCTCATCGAGCGCATCCAGGACGACGTCGACAAGCTGGCGCA
>CAYUBZ010000040.1:2540-12740 GCA_964443205.1 uncultured Hyphomicrobium sp.
ACCGCATGGCCGACCTCATCGAGCGCATCCAGGACGACGTCGACAAGCTGGCGCAGTCGGTGTTCGGCTTGCGCGGGGGACAGTATACCCGCAACCGCCGCCTCGACATCCTGCTCAAGGGCACCGGCAAGGCGGGCGACATCACCGCGCGCGCCGAGGAGAGCGCCACCTCGCTCAACCGGCTGTTGCACTTCTTCGTGCAGGCGACGCACGAGCGCGGCGACGACCCGCGCGTGCGCCAGCGCATCAAGGGCGCCCACCGCGACATCAATTCGCTGCTGGACCACACGCGGTTCCTGTCGGGGCGCATCAGCTTCCTGCTCGATGCGACGCTGGGGACGATCTCCAATGAGCAGAACCAGATCATCAAGCTGTTCTCGGTGATGGCGGTCATTCTGTTGCCGCCCACGCTGGTGGCCTCGATCTACGGCATGAACTTCAAGCACATGCCCGAGCTCGACTGGTACTTCGGCTATCCCCTTGCTCTCGGGCTGATGGCCGTCGCCGCCCTCATTCCCTACATCTATTTCCGCCGCAAGGGCTGGCTCTAGAGCGGCGCCAAGCGCAGCCAAAGGAGGGCGGCGCCCGCGCAAGCCCCGAGCGTCGTGGCGATCCCGGCGCGCAGCCCAAAGACCAGAAGAACGGCGAAACCCGAGAGCGTCAGCGCCACCCAATCGATCGAGCCGGGATCGGGCACATAGAGCCGCAGCGGACCTGCGAAGCGCACATCGACGTGTGCAAACAGCACGTGCAGCGCAAACCACACCGAAAGATTGCCGATCACGCCCACCACGGCCGCGGTGACGGTGCTGAGCGCCGACGACAGGCGCGGGGCGTTGGTGAGCCGATCGACATAGGGCGCGCCGGCGAAGATCCATAGGAAGCAAGGGGCAAACGTCGCCCACAGCGTGACCAGCGCGCCCAGCAGACCCATGACAACGGGATTGGAGCCGCCGAAGCGGTGGGCGGCGGTGTAGCCGACGAACTCGGTGACCAGGATCAAAGGGCCGTTCGTCGTCTCGGCGAGGCCCAGCCCGTCGAGCATCTCGCCGGGCGTCAGCCAGTGATAGCCCCCGACCGCCTCCTGCGCCATGTAGGCCAGCACCGCGTAGGCGCCGCCGAAAGTCACGACCGCCAGCTTGGAGAAGAACCAGGCGAGCTGCGCCAGCACGTGATCGGGTCCGAAGAGCGCGACAACGCCCAGCAGCGGCACGACCCAAACCGCCAGCCACACCAACACCGTGCGCGCGGTTTGCGTGGCGGGAATGGTGGGGCCGGGAACCGGCGTGGGCGCATGCGCCGATGCCCGCATGAAGCCCGCCGCGGCGGCGGCGATGACCACCAGCGGGAAGGGCAGAGCGAAAAAGAAGATCGCGACAAAGGCCGCGCCGGCGACGAGCCAATCCATGCGGCCCTGCAGCGCGCGCCGCCCCAGCCGCACGAGCGCCTGCAGCACGATGGCGAGGACGGCCGCCTTCACACCGGTGAAAAGCGCCTCCGCGGGCGGGGTCTTACCGAAGGCGCCATACAGGATCGAGAGCGCCAGAACGAGGAGGGCGCCCGGCGCGACGAACAGCAGGCCGGCCGCCAGGCCGCCCCTGACGCCGTGCAAACGCCAGCCGGAATAGGTGGCAAGCTGCATCGCCTCCGGACCCGGCAGCAGCATGCAGAAGCTCAGCGCCGACAGGAAGCGGCGCTCGCTCAGCCATCGGCGCTCGTCGACCAGCACCCGGTGCATGAGCGCGATCTGCGCCGCCGGTCCGCCGAAGGACAGCAGTCCGATGCGCGCCCAAACGCGCAGTGCGGAACGAAAATCCGGGCTTGGGGGCGCCTCGGCCCCCGCCTCGCTCTGCATGCCCGCACCCTCCCCGGACGGCTTTGCGCGCACACATGGCTAACGCCGCGTGCACGCAAACGCCCACACCGACTTGCAGCTGCGACCTGCCGTCGCGGCACTGCACTAGTGCACTGCACAAAAAGTCCTTAGAAATCGGCCACTAAGGCAATTATTACAGCAATAGCGCCGAATTTGATGCATTGACCGCCGCATTTACCGGTGGTCGGTAGCGGGCGCCAGGACGGGGGACGTCCCCTGCGCCATGGCGGCAAAAACGAGTTCTGGTGTTCCCCTTCGGACCTCTCGCCACTCAAACCACCCCCTCCCACCAAATCGTGCGGCCTCCTCGACGGAGAGCACCTCCAGCTTCGCCCCCTGCGGCGATCTGGTCCGGGGGTTGGGCGCTTGGCCCGGAGACTGCCGCCGCAACGAAGGAGTGAAGAAATGCGGACCTATCTTTATGCCGTGCTGACTGCGGTCACGTTCGGCCTGCTGACGCTGACGCCCGCCAGTGCCGAGAGATCGCACTGGTCGTGCATCGGCCCGGCGGTGGCCTGCGCCGACACTGGCTCTTCCAAGTGGTCGGCCTACGACACGCGCTCGAGCAGCCGCAAATACGCGAGCCGGTCGGAGCGCCGCTATGGCAGCCGCGCCAAGTCTCGCCGCCAGGCCCGCCGCTATGACCGCCGCGACATGCCGCAGCGCAAGCCCACGCGGGTGGCGTCGGCGGACCGCCGGTCATCCTACCGGTCGTCCTATTCGGGCGGGTCGGCCCATTCGGGCATGGCCTCCTACTACGGCAGCGAATCGGGATCGCGCACCGCGTCGGGCGCCCGCTTCAACCCGAGCGGCATGACGGCGGCCCACCGGTCGCTGCCGTTCGGCACCAAGGTGCGGGTCACGAACAAGCGCAACGGCCGCTCAGTCGTGGTCACCATCAATGATCGCGGTCCGTTCGTTCGCGGCCGCATCATCGACCTGTCGTCGGGTGCCGCCGGCGTCATCGGCATGCGCGGCGCCGGCGTCGCGCCGGTGAGCGTGGAAGTCCTGGGCCGCAGCTAAGCCCACCCGCACGCACAAAGTACAGGCGGCGGGTGCCGAGGCACCCGCCGCCTTTTTATTTGGCGCGCAGAGAAAAAGGCGCGGCCCGTGCTAGCCCGAGGCCGTAACCTGGAGCGGCGGCACCGCCGGCAACCACTGGCCAACCTTGGCCTCGCGCGCCCCCACCAGAAAGAGCCCGACCGCGACGAGCGCCGCGCCGACGAGCGCGACAAGAACCGCGGCGGCGGGGCCGCTCAGTGCGGGGGGAAGCGGTGAGGACTCGCTTGCAGCTTTCATGACAGTCTTTCCCGGGGCGTTGTGTTGCGTGTGCCGTGCGGTGCGGCGGGGGGGTGTCGCGCGCTTTGAAAACATGAGGCCCTCGACCAAGAAACACGAGGTACTGAACCGGCATCGACTGGAAAACGTCGGTGCCGCACCCTTCCCGTTTGCCCATGGGGGAGAAATACCGGTAAGTTCCAGCAAATTTGCTGCAACCCGCTGCCATTAGGGGCGGAGCCCCGATGACGGCCCCGGTTTCATGAAGGTCCCCGTTTCATGAAGGCTCAAGGCTCGAAATCCGCGCGCGCAGCGGCCTTGGCGCAGCTCAAGACCGCCATGATCGAGAAGAAGCTCACGCAGGCCGAGCTGGCCGACGCGGCGGACTGCCACGAAAAAACCATCCAGAACCTGCTCGGCGGCCGCTCGGTGCGCGATCAGACGCTGTTCGACGTGTGCATGGTGCTGGGGCTCGACTTCGACAAGCTCAAGAGCGCCTGGGACGGCGCGGTCGGGGCGCCAGTGGAGCTCCGCGGCGACGGCGGGCTGGTGGCGCCGGTCTACATGGGTGCCTATACACGCGCGGCCGTCGACCACTACATCGGCAGCTACCTGACGCTCAGGCCCTCGTTCAGCCAAACGGGCACCATCGTCGCCTACCGCACCGACGTAACCTGGGACCCGGAGTGGCCGAGCCTGTTGTTCCAAGAGCGCGACCGCCCCGACGCGCCGTACTCGCATCGCGGGCGGCTCTATATCCCCGCCTCGTCGATGTTCATCCACCTCGTCTCGCTGACCAAGGGCGCCATGCGCATGGTCGTCGTCTCGCAGATCGACCGCTTCGGCGAGATGCGCGGGCTCATCACCACCCTGCACAAGCACGGCGCCATGCTGGAGCCCGTGGCCGCGCCCATCGTCTATGCCAAGCGCGAGGAGTTTCCCGGCGCCTTCGGCGAGGTCACGGAGAAGAGCGGCTCGTACGCCGCCTACAAGAAGGTGCTCAACGAGACGGTGAGCGAAGGCTACGCGCGCCTCGTGGGACCATAGGCATCCCCGACCATGGAGGACTTGCGCCTGACGCGCCGGCGCTCTATATGACTGACTGGTCAGTCATATAGAGCGGTGACCGGAGATGGGCAGAGGCACGCAAGAACGCCCGGCGCAGGCAAAATCGAGGACGACGGCGCCTTCAAAAAAGGTGTCGTCAAGGGCCGCGCCATCAAAGAAGGGCGCGCGCGCCCGCACGATTGAACCCGCTGCCCGCAAGCAGGCCATTCTCGACGCCGCACTCGCGGTGTTCGCCGAGCGCGGCTTCGAGGCGGCGCGGCTCGACGACGTTGCGGCCCGCGCCGGTGTCGCCAAAGGCACCCTCTATCTCTACTTCAAGGACAAGGAGGCGCTGTTCGAGGACCTGCTCCGCGGCGCCGTCACGCCCCTTCTGGAGCGCATCACGGCGCTCGCCGACGCCCCCGACGTACCCTTCGACACCGCGCTCGAGATGCTCTTCTCCTTCTTTGAGCGCGAGGTCTTGGGCACCAACCGCAAGCTTCTGGTCCGTCTCGTCATGGCGGAGGGGCCGCGCTTTCCCCGCATAGCGGAAGCGCACTACCGCAACGTGGTGTCGCGCATCCTGCCGCTCATCCGCAAGATCGCCGAGCGCGCCGCGGCACGCGGAGAGCTCTCCTGCGACGCCGTCGTGCGCTATCCGCAGCTCATCGCCGCACCGCTGCTTACCGCGGTCATCTGGGACGCGCTGTTTGCGAAAATCAAACCGCTGGATGCGGCGGGCTTTTTCCGCGCCCACCGCGAGGTGCTCACCGCGGGGACGCGGAGGCCATCGCCATGAGCAGACGAGCCGCCGTCACCGTCGCCCTCATCCTCCTGATCGGTGGCGTCGCCGCCGCCGCCGTCTATTTTGGCGCGAGCGGACCCCCGAGACAGTTCGAGGGATGGGTCGACGCCGACTTCATCTTCGTGAGCCCCGACGAGATTGGACGCATCGACACGCTGTCGGTGCGCGAGGGCTCCGTCGTCCAGGTGGGCTCGCCGCTGTTCACGCTCGACGACGATTTGCAGCGCGCCGCCGTCGCCGAGAACGAGGCCTACGTCGCCAACGCCCAGCAGGACTACAAGCGCGCAGAGGAGCTCTTGAAGAAGGCGGTGGGCAGCCAGAAAACCTTCGACGACGCCAAGGGGGCGCTGCGCTCGGCTGAAGCGAAGCTCAACTCGGCCAAGACGCGGCTCGAGCGCCGGCGCAGGACGAGCCCGGTGGCGGGCACGATCCAGGAGGTCTATTTCCGCGGCGGCGAGATGGTGGAGCCGGGGCGGCCCATCGTCTCCATCCTGCCGCCCGGCAACATCAAGGTGCGCTTCTTCGTGCCGCAGGCAACGCTACCGTCGCTCCACATCGGCGACCGCGTGCTGATCCGCTGCGACGGCTGCCGCGACGATCTCTTCGCGCACGTGAGTTTCATTTCGGCGCAGGCCGAGTACACGCCGCCGGTGATCTACAGCCTGGAGGAGCGGTCCAGGCTCGTCTTCCGCATCGAGGCGATCCCCGAGCACCCCGATGCGTTCAGGATAGGCCAGCCGGCGACCGTAATCCTGCAAGGACCGCAAGCGGCGGAGCCAGCCGATGCCCGCAAGTGAGACCACGAGCAATGCACCCGCCCCCAGCCGCCGGCCCGCTAACAGCGGCGGCGCACTTGCAATCGATGTCGAGGGGCTGACGAAGTCGTTCGACGGCAAGGTGGTGGTGCGCGACCTCTCGCTTCAAGTGCGCAAGGGCGAGATTTACGGCTTTCTCGGTCCCAACGGCTCGGGCAAGACCACCACGCTGCGTATGATCTGCGGGTTGCTGACGCCGGACGGCGGGCGCGGCACCTGCCTGGGCTACAACATCCTGACGGAGCGGGAAAAGCTCAAGCACCACGTCGGCTACATGACGCAGCGTTTCAGCTTGTACCAGGATCTATCCATCAGGGAGAACCTGGAATTCGTGGCGCGCGTCTATGGCGTGCTGGATCCGAGCGAGGCTGCGCGCGAGGCGATCGAGCAGCTGGGGCTGCAAGGGCGAGGCGAGCAGCTGGCGGGCACGCTGTCGGGTGGCTGGAAGCAGCGCTTAGCGCTCGGCGCCTGCATTCTGCCCAAGCCCGACGTCTTGCTGCTCGACGAGCCGACGGCCGGCGTCGATCCGAAGGCGCGGCGCGAGTTCTGGGGCGAGATCCACAATCTCGCGGCGGACGGCATGACGGTGCTCGTGTCCACCCACTACATGGACGAGGCCGAGCGCTGTCATGAGATCGCCTACATCGCCTACGGCGAGCTTTTGGCAAAGGGCACGATCCCCGAGGTGCTCGCCGCGTCGGGCCTGCGCACCTACACCGTCAGCGGTCCCGGTATCAATCAGCTCGCCGAGAAGCTCACCGGCGTACCCGGGGTCGACATGGTGGCTCCGTTCGGAACGAGCCTGCACGTTGCCGGGCGCGACGCGCAGGCGTTGGACGCGACGGCTGAAAAGTTCGGCGCCGAGCCAGGGCTGCACTGGAGCTTGTCCACGCCCTCGCTGGAGGACGTGTTCATCGAGCTGATGACGCGATCACGGGACAACTTCCCATGAATGGCCTCATGATCTGGCGCTGGCCGGGCCACCTGTCGCGCACGGTGGCGATGTTCATCAAGGAGTTCGTCCAGCTCCGCCGCGACCGCCTGACGTTCGGCACCATGATCTTCATCCCGCTCGTGCAGTTGACGCTGTTCGGGTTCGCCATCAACACCACCCCGCGCCACCTCCCGACCGCGGTGCTCGTCTACGAGGACAGCGATATCGGGCGCTCGATCCTCGCCGCGCTGCGCAACACCTCCTACTTCAAGCTCGTGCAGGTCGCCCATTCGGAAGCCGAGATGGACCACCTGATGCGCTCGGGCCGAGTGCTATTCGGCGTGGAGATCCCGGCGGGCTTCGAGCGCGCGGTGCGGCGCGGCGACAGGCCGGCACTGCTGGTGGCGGCCGATGCGAGCGACCCGGTCGCCGCCGGGACCGCGCTCGGCGCGCTGCAAGGGATCATCACCACCGCGCTCGCCCGCGACCGCGGCCTGCCGCAAACCATCCAATCGGTGCCGGCCTTCGAAATCAGGCAGCATCGCCGCTACAATCCCGCCGCCGTGACGAGCCTCAACATCGTGCCGGGGCTCTTGGGCGTCATCCTCACCATGACCATGCTGATCTTCACCGCGCTCTCGGTGACGCGCGAGATTGAGCGCGGGACCATGGAAAGCCTGCTCGCCATGCCGATCGAGCCGCTCGAGATTATGATCGGCAAGATCGCGCCCTATATCGTCATCGGATTCATCCAGGCGGTTCTGATCCTCGTGTTCGGGAGGCTCGTTTTCGGCGTCCCGATTTCCGGCAATATCTGGCTTCTGGCGGCGCTTAGCACGCTGTTCATCGCCGCCAACCTGTCGATCGGCTACACCTTCTCCACGATCGCGCAGAACCAGCTGCAGGCCATCCAGATGTCGTTCATGTTCTTCCTGCCCAACATCCTGCTGTCGGGCTTCATGTTCCCGTTTGCAGGGATGCCGCGGTGGGCGCAAGCGATCGGCGAGTTCCTGCCGCTGACGCATTATCTGCGCATTGTGCGCGGAATCATTCTCAAGGGCGCCGACTTCTACGACCTGCGGATCGATGCGCTGGCGTTGTTGCTCCTCATGCTGCTCGCCATGACGTTCGCCGTGCGTCGCTTCCGCCGCACGCTGGACTAGGAGGGGACCGCCGAGATGAGCTATTTCTGCTGGATGCTGGCGATGTAGTCGACCAGCGCCTTAACGCGCGCACGGAGGACCTCGGGCTTGCGCTTCTCGGCAAAGTAGAGGCCCCACGCCGGCATGGCGGGCGAGCCGTGGCCCAGGACGCCGCCGCCGTTGCGTATGACGTCGGACACCTTCGCAGCGGGAAATTCACCGCCGTGGTTGG
Organism: uncultured Hyphomicrobium sp.; assembly: GCA_964443205.1. Classification (GTDB taxonomy): domain Bacteria; phylum Pseudomonadota; class Alphaproteobacteria; order Rhizobiales; family Hyphomicrobiaceae; genus Hyphomicrobium_A. Next base: position 10,670 of record CAYUBZ010000040.1, read on the forward strand.
CCGCGAGGATCGTGAGATCGGAAGGCGCAATCTTCATGGCGGCGGCGAGGGGGCCGTTGCCGTACCCCTCCAGCCCATGGCAGAGGGCGCAGAGGCGAAAGTACAAGTCCTTTCCCGATTCGGGCGCCTGGGTGGCCTCTGCGTCCGCCGGCTGCGCCCACGCAGGCGCGCTCGCCGCCACAAGAACTGCCAGGGCCGCCAGAACCGGTAATTTGACCACTCTGCTCATCGCGCACTCCTCTCGTGGCCAGGTCCGTCTCCCAATCCGCGCACCACGTGCGGCATAATGTTCGCGTGCCGCGACGAAAACAACCTTGATCGGCATCAATTCCTCCCAGCGGGCGGCGCCAGCTATTATGATGAGGCGACCCGACCTGGAATCGCGCGTGCAGACCAGCACTCGATCGACATCGCCTAGCGGACGGAGCGTCACTTGAGCGGCAAGCCCACACTGTCCGTCGCAGCCGACAGCCCCAACCTTGCATTTGCCGCGTCCGGCGCGTGGACCGCAGCGCACGCCGACGAGCTCGAGGCGCTCGTCGACGGCATCGGCGCGAACGAGGCCGACGAGGCCGCCTCGATCGACATGCACAAGGTCGAAGCGTTCGACACCTACGGTGCCTGGCTGCTGGAGCGCCTGATCCGCGCGCGCAAGGCGCGCGGCCGCGAGACGAGGATCGTCGCCCTGCCCGAGCACTATCAGGGCCTCGTCACGGCGATGCATCAGGCCAGCCTCGAGCCGCCGCCTTCACCGGCGCGCGAGAACACAGTCATCGGCGCGATCGTCAAGGTGGGGCGCGCAACCGTCGCCGCCGGACACGACCTCATGGCGATTGCCAACATGCTGGGCGCGATCGGGGCGGCCACGGGGCGCATTCTGACACGGCCACGGTCCTTCCGCTTCACCTCCATGGTGCATCACCTGGACCGCGTCGGACTGCAGGCGGTCCCCATCATCCTTTTGATCACCTTCCTGATCGGCGGCATCATCGCGCAGCAGGGCTTCTTCCACTTCCGCAAGTTCGGCGCGGAAACCTACGTCGTCGACATGCTGGGCATCCTCATCCTGCGCGAGATCGGCGTGCTGATCGTGGCGATCATGGTGGCGGGGCGCTCGGGCAGCTCGTACACGGCGGAGCTCGGCTCGATGAAGATGCGCGAGGAGATCGATGCGCTGCGCACCATGGGGCTCGATCCGATCGCCGTCCTCGTGCTTCCCCGCGTCCTGGCTTTGGTGCTGGCGCTCACCATGCTGACCTTTCTGGGATCGATGGCAGCGCTCTATGGCGGCGGGCTGGTCGCCTGGTTCTATGGCGGCATGAGCCCCGACATCTTCATCGCGCGCCTGAGGGAGGCGATCTCGATCACGCACTTCAAGGTGGGGATGATCAAGGCCCCGTTCATGGCGCTGGTAATCGGCGTCGTAGCCTGCGCGCAGGGCTTTGCCGTAAGAGGCAGTGCGGAGTCGCTTGGCCGGCAGACGACGGCGTCGGTGGTGAAAGCCATCTTCCTGGTGATCGTCCTCGACGGCCTCTTCGCTGTGTTCTTCGCATCAATCGACATGTGAGCCGATGACTGGAGAGACCGCCATAAGCGTACGCGACCTCGTCGTCGGCTTCGGCGAGACCACCGTGCTCGACCGCGTCTCGGTGGCGGTGCAGCGCGGCGAGATCTTCGGCTTCGTCGGCGGCTCGGGCAGCGGCAAGTCGGTGCTGCTGCGCACCATCATCGGGCTGATCCCCGCACGCGCCGGAACGATCGAGGTCTTGGGCACCGATCTCACCCGCGCCGACGAGGAGACGCGCCGTGCCACGGAGCGCCGCTGGGGCATTCTGTTCCAGCAGGGCGCCCTGTTCTCCTCGCTCACCGTGCTGCAGAACGTGCAGTTCCCCATGCGCGAATATTTGCAGCTGTCCAAGAGGCTGCTGGACGAGATGGCCGAAGCCAAGCTCGACATGGTGGGCTTGCGCCCCGAGGACTGGAACAAGCTGCCCTCAGAGCTCTCCGGCGGCATGATCAAGCGCGTGGCGCTGGCGCGCGCGCTGGCGCTCGACCCCGAGCTCGTGTTTCT
>CAYUBZ010000041.1:0-12710 GCA_964443205.1 uncultured Hyphomicrobium sp.
GCGCGTGGATTGGGTCCCGCTTCAGTCCGCTTCGGGCAGCGGGCGCACGGCAATCACCGTGGTGTTGTCCTGGTGGGGGTCGCGGATCGCCTCCACCGCACGGATGAGCGCGCTCGCGACGGCGTCGGCCCCGTCGTCGGCATAGGCGGCGACGACGCGCTCGATCTCGGTCGTCTCGAGCGTTTGCAGACCGTCGCTGGCAAGGATCACATAGTCGCCCGGCTCCAGCACCAGCGGGCGGGACGAGACGTCGACGAGGTCGAGATCCTCCCCGGTCACGGCGGAGCGCAGCATGTGACGGCGCGGGTCGGCTTTGGCTTGCTCCAAAGTCATCCGCCCCAACGCGGCGAGACGATCGAGCTCGGGCGCCAGCGAGTGATCCTCGTTGAGGAGCGCAATCTCGCCGCGCCGGTACAGCAGCAGCGGGCTGTCGCCGACGCTGACCCACTCGACGCCTTCCTCCCCGAACACGGCGGCGACGAGCGTCGTCCCCATGCCGCTGAGAATGGGATTGGCCATGACCTTGGAGGCGACGGCTTCATTGGCCGTACTCAGCGCCTCGCGCAGCCGCTCGGGCCGCGAGCCGTTGAGACCTGCATAGGAGGAGATGAAGCTATCGCACACCATGCGGCTCGCGAGCGCGCCGCCCGTGTGCCCTCCCATGCCGTCGGCCAGCACGGCAACGAGCCGCGTCGCATTATCGGCCGGCGAGCCGGTGGAGGGATCCTCCGCCGGCCAGATTGCGCTCGAGTCCTCCTGGTAGTCCCTCGCGCCCTTCGTGGCATGAGAGGCGTGTTCGAATGCGCGCATCAGCTCTTGGCATCGGTCAGCTCTGCCCAATCGAACTCCGCGCCGCAGAACGGCACGAACACAAGTTGGGTGCGGCCCATCGTGATGACATCCATTTGGCTGAGCTCGACCGCTCCGGTCGGCCTCTTGTCATTGAGCGAAACGACGTTGGTCTTGGCGAGGTTCGGCACGAACAGGAACGAGCGTGCCGACGAATCATAGCGGATATACGCCTGCTCCTCCGAGGATATCGAATCGTCGCCGAAATCCAAGGGGATGCGCTGTGACGGATTGCGCCCCACCGTGTTGTTGCCCTCGAAGATTGGGCGATAGCAGCCGATCCCCGGGCCGCCGACGACGACCAGAAAGCCCACTACCGGGTCCTGATTGAACTCGCCGCGCTGCACCTGCACCTTGCCGCGTACGAGCTGTGTCCGCGGCACGTCGTCTTGCGCCTTGACGCCCCCGCGCACCACGCGCGTGGTCGGCGGGGCGGCGAACTCCGCCGGCTTGTCTTGCAGCTTGAGAGATGTCTGGCCCCTGACCTCGCGCGCGGCCTCGGCCGCGCTCGGAGCGGGAGCCGCCGCTGCCAGCGTGGCGTCCTTGCGTGTGGGCTCGCTCGCATTCGAGGTCGGCTTCTGCGTGGCTCCACCAGGCTTCGGTGCAACCTGTACGCCGGCCTCGGGTGCGCCCTTTGCTCCGCGCTGCGTATCGTCGCGGCTCGCCGCGGCCAGCGCTTCCTTGAGAGAGCCGAGGAACCGGCCGGCTTTCGCGCCCTGCTGCGGCGGTTTGGTCTGCGTATTGCTTCCACGCTCGTCTGACATCGCAAGTCTCCCAAAGATTGTGGCCCGAAGATTTTTCATCGCTTTGCCGCATCCGCCCCGTGTGCAATCAGCTCTCGCCCGCTAAGCGGGGCGCTCATCGAAGCGGAGCTTGACCTCGCCAACCTTGATCGTGTCGCCCTTCGTCAGCCGGGCTTCCGAAACGCGCACGCCATTGACAAGCACGCCATTGCCGTCGTCACCCGACAGGTCGGTGATCACCACCTCGCCCTCCGTGGTACGGCGGATGACGGCGTGGTAGCGGTGGACGGTATGGGCCGAAAGGCAGATGTCGTTGTCCTCCTCCCGGCCAATTCTCACCATCGTGCGGTCGATCACGCGCTGCTCTCCAGGAATGCCTATCACCTCCACCCACGCCTGCGTCGGCCAGGCGGAGCCCCCGACCCGCACCGTCGTCAAGGGCGGCGGCGTTCGCTGAGAGCGCCGATCCCTACGCGCGATCCGCACCGTCGCGTCGGGAGAGGGGCGATTCTTGCGGCGCATGAGCAAGCCCGCCAGCGCCAAGGGCGGCACCGCCAGCAACATCGTCAGGCCAAGCATCAAGGCCGGAGCGCGTGCGTAGCCTTCTCCCACCCACTGGCGTACCTCCAGCCAAGCCTGATCGCCCGTGTCAATCACAGCCGTCAGAAAGCCGGAGGAAACGCCAACATCCTCGGAATTCGCCGCACCAGGAGCCGACTCGGGCGGCCCCGCTGCGGCCGCGCCATAAGCCTGCAAGACCGCAGCAACGGCCACGACAGCCAGCATCGACGACCACGACGGTCTCATGGTCTTCTCATCAAGAGCAAATCACTGTGCAGCCTCAGGCGGCATGACGGCAGGAACATGGCCGAGCGGCGACACCGTTGGGAATTGTTCAACACGAGCCCATCGCTCGCGCAAGCGCCACATTTGTGCGCCACAAATGTGTCCGGAGGCAATGCGCCATTGGCGGACAACAGCGGGCAAATGTGATGCGGTAAGCCCCGGTCTGGGCGTCACGGGGAACCCATGACGAATCTCATCGCGCTCCCAAGCGGAACGGAGCTGGTCGGCGACTATCGCATCGAGCGGGTGCTGGGCGCCGGGGGATTCGGTGTCACCTATCTGGCCGACGAAATCGCGCTCGCCCGGCTGGTGACCATCAAGGAATATTTCCCCAGCGACATCGCCGCGCGCGCCCAAGGAATCGAGGCGGCCCCCCGCTCAAAGGACTGCGCCGGGGACTATCGCTGGGGTCTGGATCGCTTCATCGAGGAAGCGCAGACGCTCGCCAAGTTCAATCACACCAACATCGTTCGCGTCTATCGCTACTTCCGCGCCAACAACACAGGCTACATGGTGCTCCACTGGGAGGAGGGCCAAAGCCTCAAGGGTTGGCTGAAGTCGCTCGGCCGCGCGCCGCGCCAGAAGGAGCTCGACGCCATTGTGGCCCCGCTGCTCGATGCGCTCGAGCTGATCCACAAGTCCGATTTCCTGCATCGCGACATCGCGCCCGACAACATCATTATCCGCAAGGCGGGCGATCCGGTGCTGATCGATTTCGGCTCGGCCCGCGGCGAGATCGCCTCGCACACCAAGACCGTTTCCGCCCTCGTGAAGCCGGGCTACAGCCCCTACGAGCAATACGCGGAAACGAGCCGGCGCCAAGGTCCATGGACCGACATCTATGCGCTGGGCGCCACGCTTTATCACGCGATCACCGGTAAGCGTCCTCCGGATGCGCCCTCGCGGATGGTCAAGGAGGAGATCGTGCCGGCCCGCGAGGCGGCCTTGAGCTCCTACCGGGCAGGCTTTCTCAAGGCGATCGACCGCGCGCTGGCCCTCAATATCGAATCCCGGCCGCAATCGATCGCTGCCTGGCGCGGCGACCTTCTGGCGCCCGACCCGCCCAGGCCGGGCTGGCTCACCCGGACACTCGACAAGAAGAAGGACGACAGGAAGGACGCCGCCGCGCCGGCCGGCGCCGAGGCGCTGCCCGTTGGCAACGTCGCCGTCTTGCCGCCACCCGACGTGCCGGGACCCAAGGGCCGCATGCTCGATCTCCTCGACGGCATGCGCAAGAAACCGGTGGCCGACAACCAAGCGCCCCCGGCGAAGGCGGAGCCTCAGCCCGCCCCCGTGGCGAAGGTCGAGACGCCGCCCGCACCGGCGCCGCCGGTCAAGAAGAAGCCGCCACCCAAGGCCCTGAAGAGGGCACCCAAGAAGAAGGCGTCCGCGCGCGACGAGGCGGCCGCGCTGCGCGCGGCCTTGAGCCCGGCGCCCAAAGGGCGCGCGCTGGTGCCCGTGCGCAGTCCCAAGCCACCGCGTCCCCGTCCCGTGCGCGGCAGTCGGCGCCGCTGGGCCTCGCTGGCTTTCAAGCTCTTGGTCGGCGTCGGCGTGGCGAGTGCGGCGGTCGCGATGCAGGACCGCTTCCCCCGCTTCGAAAGCCGCGGCGCATCCGTTCCCTCCAGCCAGACGACGCAGTCCGGGTCGAATGCGGCGATTGTCACGCCTATTGCGGAGATCGCGGCGCATCACGGCGCGATCACCGGTGTGGCCTACAGCGACGACGGGCGCTGGATCGTCTCCACCGGCGAGGACGCCACGCTCAAGGTGTGGGACGCCACCTATCACACGCTCATTCGCACGATCGAGCTCGACGACGGGCGCGCGACCGCGTTTGCGCTCCGGGGCCCGCGCGCCCTGACCGGCCACGCTAATGGAAATGTCGTCTTGTGGGATCTGGAGCGCGCCGAGAAAGTCGCCACGGTCCGACGCAACGAGGCCAGCATTTGGGCGGTGGTCTTCACAGGCGATGAGAACCTGTTTGCCGTCGCGAGCCACGACTGGAAGGTGGCGTTGTGGGATGCCCAGCAGCCTTCCGCGCCGCTGCACTTGTTCGATGGGCACGACAACGCCGTGCAGGCACTCGCCTTTTCGCCGCAGCGAATGCTGCTGGCCTCGGGAAGCGCCGACAGGACCGTGCGCCTTTGGAAATTGCAGACACTCAGCCTGAGACGCAGATACCGGGGCCCTCGCGATTTCGTGACTGCGGTCGCCTTCTCGCGCAACGGCAGGATGCTGGCCGGCGGCGCGCTCGATGGCCGCATTCAGGTATGGTCGACTCTCTCCTCGCGCAGGCTTCGTTCGCTCACCGGTCACAGAGGACGCGTTGCCGATATTGCCTTCGCGCCGGTGGGGCAGATTCTTGCCTCGGCCGGTGAGGACGGCACGGTGCGGCTGTGGGACCTCAGACGCGCGCGCACGTTGCTGGCCTTGACCGGCCATACGGGCGGTGCAACGGCGGTTGCATTTGCTCCGGACGGGCAGCATCTGGCCACGGCCGGCGAGAACGGCGTGGTGCGGCTGTGGGCGATGCCGTTCGCGCAACTCGCCAAAGACTAGCGGCCCGCGCTGCAAGGCCTGGCGATTTCCGGTGAATGAGTGGCGTTTGACGCGCCGGGATTGCTCGACGGGGGCGCCGAACAGAGCCACAATGCGCCCCGCTTCGAACCCAAAACGCACTGGCGGCTCTCATGGACCTCGATGCAGTTCTGCTTGCCCGTATCCAGTTCGCGTTCACGGTCTCCTTCCACATTATCTTCCCAAGCTTCACCATCGGCTTGGCCGCATTCATTGCAACACTGCTAATCCGCTGGCGCTGGACCGGGCGGGAGCACCTGCATCGGCTCGCGCGCTTCTGGACCAAGATCTTCGCGGTCTCCTTCGCGATGGGCGTGGTCTCCGGGGTCGTGATGTCCTACGAGTTCGGCACCAATTGGAGCCACTTCTCGGTCGTGGTCGGCAACGTCGTCGGGCCTTTGATCGGCTACGAGGTGCTGACCGCTTTCTTCCTGGAGGCGACGTTCCTGGGCATAATGCTGTTTGGCTGGTCGCGCGTCCCGCCGAACCTGCACGTGGCGGCCGCGATCCTCGTCGCCATCGGCACCTCGCTGTCCGCGTTCTGGATCCTCGCGGCCAACAGCTGGATGCAGACGCCGGCGGGCCACGAGATCCGCGACGGCATCGCCTACCCGGTCGATTGGATCGCGGTCATCTTCAATCCGAGCTTCCCCTACCGCTTTGCCCATATGTTTACTGCGGCCTATCTCACCACATCGCTGGTGGTGCTGGCGGTTGGCGCGCGCTACCTGTTTGCCGGGCGCTACCTCGAGGAGGCAAAGACGATGCTGCGCATGGGGCTCGGCATGGTCGCGATCCTGACGCCGCTGCAGATGTATATTGGCGATGCCTCCGGGCTCAACACCGAGAAGTATCAGCCTGAAAAGATCGCCGCCATCGAGGCCCACTGGAACGGGAACGAGCCGGGCAATCTGGTGTTGTTCGCCATTCCCAACGAGGCCCAGGAGCGCAACGACTTCTCAATCTCGATCCCCCAAGCATCGAGCTGGCTCATCACGCACTCGGGCGACGGGCTGTTCCCGGGGCTCAAGGATTTCCCGCCCAACGACCGGCCGCCGGTGATACCGGTGTTCTTCGCCTTCAGGATCATGGTCGGCATGGGCGTGCTCATGCTGATCCTCGGCTGGGTCGGTGCCTGGTTGTGGGCGCGGGGGCGGCTGTTCAAGACCCGCTGGTATCTCGAGGTCGCCCAATATGCCTGGCCTTTGGGGTTCATTGCCATTCTTGCCGGCTGGTACACCACCGAGATCGGCCGGCAGCCCTGGGTCGCGTACGGCATCTTGCGGACCGCGGACGCGGCCTCGCCGGTCGCGCCCTCGGCAGTACTCACATCGCTCGTCCTATTCTTGATCGTCTACCTGTGTGTGTTCGCAATCGGCATCTACTACATCAACCGCCTGATCGAGCACGGGCCCAAGGGGGCGGCCGCCGCGACGCCCCAGACGCTTCCCTCGCGGCCGCTCGCAGCGGCGGGCGAGGCGGCCCACGAAGCGTTCGAGGAGAGCTGAGCCATGGACGCGATCCATTTGTGGCTTCCGATCGTCTGGGCCGCCCTCATCGGGACGGCAGTGGCGCTCTACGTCATCCTCGACGGCTTCGATCTGGGGATCGGCATCCTCTTTCCCTTCGAGCCCCAGGAAAGCCGGCGCGACATGATGATGAACTCGGTGGCGCCCTTCTGGGATGGCAACGAGACCTGGCTCATCCTCGGCGGCGGCGGGCTCCTCGTCGCATTCCCGCTCGCGTACTCTTTGATCATGCCGGGACTTTACCTACCCGTCATCATCATGCTGCTCGGGCTCGTGTTCCGTGGCGTGGCCTTCGAGTTCCGCTGGGCCGCCAAGCCCAAGCACCATCTTTGGGACAATGCTTTCGCGGCAGGATCGATCGTCGCCACGTTCATGCAGGGCGTCATCCTGGGAGGTTTCCTGCAAGGCATCGACGTGCAGAATAAGGCTTTCGCCGGGGGTCCGCTCGACTGGTTTGCGCCGTTCCCGCTGTTTACCGGCCTGGCGCTGCTCTTTGGCTATGCGCTCTTGGCGAGCACGTGGCTCATCATGAAGACCGGAGATCCCCTGGCGGGCATTGCCCGCGACTGGGCAAAGTGGCTGCTCCCCGTCGTGCTCATCATGATGGCGATCGTCAGCGTGTGGACGCCGCTTGCATTCGAGCGCATTGCCGACCGCTGGTTCACCTGGCCGAACCTGCTCTATCTATCGCCCGTACCGCTGCTGTCGATTTGCCTGGCCGCGGCGTGTTGGTACGGGCTGATTGCGGGGCGCGAGGCGCTGCCCTTCCTCTCCGCGGTTGGCCTGTTCCTGCTCGGGTTCCTCGGGCTCGTGATCTCCAACGTGCCCTATCTCGTTCCGCCGTCCGTGACGATCTGGGAAGCGGCAGCCGTTCCGGAATCGCAAATCTTCACGCTGATTGGAACGCTGATCATGCTGCCGATCATCCTCGGCTACACCGCGTTCGTCTACTGGACGTTCCGCGGCAAGGTGCGCGAAGGCGAAGGGTATCATTGAGCCCAGGCCAACGCGCCGGCGCAGAGGAAGCCAAAGGCCTGCCATCATTTCTTTGCATCCTCGCGAAGCTTTCTTACGGCGCCGCCATACCAAGACAACGACCTCGGAGGCCACATGCTCGGCTGGCGCAAGCGCAAGGACGGTTTCGAGTGGCGCGAATACGTGCGCACGACGATCCTCGTGCGGCGCAAGAACCGGCGTGAGCGCTTGGCGCAGGCCGGCGATGCGGCCGTCCAGGGCCTCAAAGCAGCCGGTGAGCGCGGTGCGGCAGCGGGTGCTGTCGGCGTTCAAGCCGTTGGGCGAGGTGCAAAGGCTGCAGGCCATCAAGGCATGGGGCTCGGTGTCGCCGGGGCGCAGGCGCTTTGGCGCGGCGCCAAGGTAGCCGGCCGGCAGGGCATGGCCATGAGCGTCGCCGGTGCGCACGCTGCCGATAGCAGGCTCCGCGCCGGTCTTCCCAAGGTATGGGTGATCTTAAAGGCGTTCGGCCGGGGAACGCGCACGGGGCTTGCCGGTCTTTGGGCGGGCCTCTGCGCCGGACTGGGCACCGCGGCACGGTGGTCGGCGCCCCTGCTGGCGCCGGTACTGGCCATCGCGCGTGGCGCGATCGCGTCCGTCATCGCCGCTTGCGGACGTGCGCTCGGCCCCGTGCTCTCCATGCTGCGGCAGCCCAGCATCGCCATGCCGCTCGCCATCGCCGGGGGCGTTGCGCTTCTAGGCGCCATCGCGCGCGTCGCGACCAAAGGGCCCGATCGCGATGTCTTCATCGCGCTGCTGATCGGATTGATGATCTTAGGCGCTCTGCTTGCGGCTCGGTTTTCGGACGGCGCGCCCGCGTGGGCCGCCGCTCTTGGTCGAGGCACGGGCAGCAGCCTGCGCCGGCTCGCGGGCAGCCTGGGGCAGCTTGGCCCCATAAGCGGTGCGGTAGGCCGGGGCGCGACCATCATGGTCGTGCTGGCGGTCGTAGGCTGGCTGGCATGGCGCGCAGCACCCGACTCCTCGGCAATCACTGGACTGGTGCACGGCACGCCTCCCATCGAAGGTCGCGCCACGGCCCTATCGGGAGACACGCTGCGGATCGCCGACACCACGATCCGCATCTCGGGCATCGAGGCACCGGTCGCTGGCCAGACCTGCCGTTCGACCAGGTCGCGCCGTTGGCGCTGCGACGTGTACGCCAAAGCGGCTTTGTCGCGTCTGGTCAGGGGCGAAAGCGTAACGTGCGAGGTTTCGGATTCGGACAACCGCGACCGCCATCTCGGCACCTGCCGGGTGGGCGAAACGGATATCGCGGCCGAGCTCGTGCGCAATGGGCACGTTTTTGCCGAAACAGGGTTCTTTGCGACGTACGGCTCGCTCGAAAGCGAGGCCCGTGAGGCGAAAGTCGGCATTTGGCGCGGCGATGCCGAAAGGCCTGCGGACTATCGGGCCCAAAAGTGGGAGGAAGCCAAGCGCGAGGCCCCCGACGGCTGCCCGATCAAGGGAAACGTGCGTGGCGGACGCCGCCTCTATGTCCTCCCGTGGGCCCGCGGCTATGAGCGCGTGCGGATCAGCCAACGTAGGGGGGAGCGCTGGTTCTGCAGCGAAGCGGAGGCGCGGGCCGCCGGCTGGGAGCCGTCCGGCCGATCTTAGAGAACGCTTTGCCTGAGGAAGCCGGGCACGAGAAAGCCCGCGGTCCGGGGGAAGACCGCGGGCTGCAATGCGTGACGCCGCTTAGGGGGGACAGGTGGGAGGGCGCCACGTTGGAAATAGAATTGAATACCATTTCTTCTGGTTTGGCAAGTCAAACCGGCTTCTCGTTTCCGAAACGTTAAAGAATACTTTAATACGGGACTGCAATTTGATTTGTGAAAAGCTTCTCTCTGCATTGCACAACGATCCGCGCAATTGGCCAAAGAGTCTTTGCTGAGAACGACATAGGTCTGTATGCGTCGTATCAGTCTTCGCGCTCGATGGGGCGAAGCTCGACGTTAACGAGGTTGCCGGCGCGCACAAGCGTGGCCGACACAACCTTTCCGATCCGGTGCTCATCGAGCAGGCGGCACACGTCGTCGACCCCGGTCACGGGCTCTGCATCGAGACGAACGAGAAGGTCGTCCGGCTTCAGGCCCGCTCGGTCGGCCGGGCTCCCCGGCTGCACCTCGCGAATGCGCACGCTGCTCGATTGCGTCAATCCGGTTCGATAGACAAGTCTGGCGGGGAGCGGCGTTTGCTCGGCAACGATGCCGATGCGCGCGCGCCGCACGCGTCCGTGCGCCAGAATCTGCGTGAGCACATGCAAGGCGGTGTTGGCCGCCACCGAAAAGCAAATGCCCTGCGCGCCGAGGATCATGGCGGTGTTGATGCCAATCACCTCGCCCGCCGAGCTTGCGAGCGGACCGCCCGAGTTGCCCGGATTGAGCGCGGCGTCGGTCTGAATGACGTCGCCGATCAGCCGGCCGTTCTGAGCGCGCAGCGAGCGGCCGACGGCTGAGACGATGCCGGCGGTGACCGTCGACTGGAACCCCAAGGGGTTGCCGATCGCGATGGCGATCTGACCCGCGCGCACACTTTTGGAGTTGGCGAGACGCGCGGCGGGCAGTGTCTCACCGGTGTCCCCGCGCAGCACGGCAAGGTCGGTATCCGGGTCGCGGCCGAGCACCTGGGCGGAAAACTTGTATCCGTCCGAAAGCTGGACCGAGATCGCCTGCGAGGCGTCGATGACGTGGTTATTGGTGAGGATCAGTCCGTCGGGCGAGACGATGACGCCCGAGCCGGTTCCATGGGCGCGCCGGCCCTTGCAGGTCCCTGCGACCTCGACGTGAACCACGGCGGGCGCCACGGCATCGACGGCGTCGACGACGGCGCGCGAGTAGGAATCGAGCAACGCCTCGTCCGAGGCGTTGGCGAAGCCGCGCGGACCCGCGTGATCCTTATTCGACCCGGCGAAGCCTTCGCCGAGAAATCCAAATACGCTTGCCATTTTCGTCTCCCGATACCGAGGCGGCGGCACGGAGCCTGTCCCGGCTTCTCGATGTGGATATGGGAAGCGGATGGTTAAAGGGGGAGCGGCTCGGCCTTTACCGCCAGGAAAGCTCGAAAGGCGAAAGGCGCAGCAGGCTCGCCTTGCTCGAATTGCGGAAGTAGCCGATGTCGGCGAGCACGCCGGAAATCTTGGCGTTCGGGTCCGTCCGCAACGCCACCGTCGGATCTTCCGCCTTGAGCTGTCCGTCGACCCATAGGCGGACCAAGCCGTTGCCCGCGCCGGGCGCATTCAGCACCAGCTCCTGCTCGATGCGCGTCCATCGACCCTTCGGCAGCGGAAAACCGGGGGCGCTGACGGGGCGGTATTCCGATCCCGCAGCCGCGATACCGAGCTTTGCCTCGACGCCGCTGCGCCATTGCAGACGCGAGCCGAATTGCTTCTCGCCATCGTCCTGCCCCAGCATTCCAGCCGGCAATCCGCCAAATATGCCAGGCAGAACGCCGCCGCTGTTGAATGCAAAGTCGTCCGGCAGCCAGAGGCTATAGCTGAGGCAGGCGGCGGTTGCCGGCTCTACGCCCGGAGGAGTCCAGCGAAAATCCACTCCGTTCGTCGCCCGCCCGCTGACGGGCTCGTTCACCGCGACGCTTGCGAGCTTCACCTCGACCGCCACGCCCCCCGGCGCCTTGGCGGCGGGAACGACCTTGGTATTCTCGATCACGCCCCACTCGTTGGGGCCGCTGCGGGCCTGCAGCTCGATCGGGGATAACAGAGTGCCGTCGCCGGTCTTCAGCGCGAACCTCATCGGCGCGGGATAGCGGGTGCTGCACGGCGGCTCCAGCTCGGTATGCAGGGCCGAGTAGGCGACATAGCCGACGACGACGAGCCCAACGAGCACGCCGACGAAGTTGAAGAGAAGAAAGAGCGCGGTTGACTTCTTCATTTGCCTTTGGCCGCTGGGGGAACGGCGTCGGGGAAAGACGAAAGGGCTCGGGCCCGGTTTCGAGACGCTACCGGCTTTACGCCAATCTCGTTAATTTCGCCCTAGAGGGCCGCGATCGGACGTTGGCGCGCTTAGCGGCTGTCAGCGGCCCGGGTGCTTCCGTCGGTAATCGTCCGCTGTCATGCACAAGAAAAATGCGTCGCGGCGTCTTGAATGTCGCAAAGCTAGCGTGTCCCACAATCCAAGCGGCGCCGGGTTCGTGACAGCGCCTTTTTTTGGCATGCGGAGTGGGCTAAGAAACTTCGCTGCGGGTGATGCCGCAGGGCGCGCGCGTCGTCGAATATGGGAGAGGGGCTGATGATCTTAAGGCTGGTGTTGGCGGGTGGTGCGCTTGCGGTCGCGGCGGCATTCTCAGCAGGGCAGGCCCGCGACGCGACGACGGCACAGAATGGGCCCGCACCCAATGCAACTCGGTCGAACGCCGAGGAGATCCAGATCGCCAAGCGGCGCAGGCGCCGCGTGAGGACGCGGCGCACGGCGCCGGAAGAGACCGCGACGCCGGCGGGGAAGGCGACCAGCAACGGCGAGGTCCTGTTCGGCGTGCAGGACGTCGGCTTTCTCGTCGACCGCGACTACATTCGCGTCGGCTCCGAGATCGGCAAGTTCAACCGCATACGCCTGCGCGTCCTGAAGAACGACATCTTCATCACCGACCTCAAGGCGGTCTACGAGAACGGCGACTTCGAAACGCTGCTGACCGACTCCAAGATCCGGGCCAACCGCAAGACCGATTGGATCCCCTTGAACCGCGACGACTTCATCAAGGAGTTCCAGCTCGTCTATCGCTCCAGGCCCGATTTCAAAGGCCAAGCGCGCGTGGAGGTGTTCGGCGAGTACGCCGACGGTTGGCTCGGTCCCAACGGCGAAGGCAGGAAGTACAACAACGGCTGGGTGCTGCTCGGCACCGACACGGCCGGCTCGATCGGCTTCGACCGGGTCAAGATTCCCGTCGGCAAGAACGAGGGCGGCTTCAAGGAGCTGCGCGTGTCGGTCAAGGACCGCGACATCACCATGACCAAGCTCGCCGTCGTCTACGAGGACGGCGCCAAGGACGACCTGGAATCGAAGCGGATCAGGATCGCCGCCGACGAGGCCTTCGGCCCGGTCGATCTGAAGAAGGACGCGGTGATCAAGGAGATCTTGGGCGTGTGGCGCTCGCGGGCCTTAGCGACGTCAAAGCGCACGCGTGCCTACGCGACGGTGCAGGT
>CAYUBZ010000042.1:0-12704 GCA_964443205.1 uncultured Hyphomicrobium sp.
CTTCGGTGTAGGCGAAGAGCTGGCCCAAGAGGTCCGCCATGGAGATCTCCTCGGCCGTGCGGCCGTGGATCGGCTCGCCGATGGCGCGCAATGCCTGTGCGAAGACCTCAACGGGGTGGTGCGGGGGCACGTAGCCGGCCCAGAAATGCACCGCGGCGGCTCTCGAATAGTCGCGCGTGATTAGTCCGTGCAGGATCTCGGCGAGGAAGCGGCGCTCCTTAGCGCCAAGCCGGCCCATGATGCCGAAGTCGACCGCAACCACCCGCCCGAGCGGATCGACGAACAGGTTGCCCTGGTGCATATCGGCGTGAAAGAAGCCGTCGCGCAAGGCGTGCTTGAGGAAGGCACGCATCACCGTGAGGCCCAACGCCTTGCGGTCGAAACCGGCGGCCTCGAGCCGGGCGTAGTCCGAGATGGGAATGCCGTCGATCCACTCCACCGTCAGCACGCGGCGCGCCGTACGCCGCCAATCGACATTGGGGACGCGGAAGTCCTGGTCGCCTTCGATGTTCTCGGCCATTTCCGAGATCGCGGCGGCCTCCAACCGCAAGTCCATCTCGATGTCGGTGGTGCGCCGCAACGTGTCGACGACGGCGACAGGCTTCAAGCGCCGCGAAGGTGGATGGAAGCGCTCGATCTGGCGGGCGGCGAAGTAGTAGCTGTCGAGATCGCGGCGGAAGCGCCTCTCGATGCCGGGCCGGAGGATCTTGACCGCGACCTCGCGGTACCCCTGCTCGTCGCTGACGACCGCCTTGTGAACTTGCGCGATCGAGGCGGCGGCAACCGCGGGCCCGAACTCGTCGAAATGATCCTCGAGCCGTCCGCCGAGCGCTTGAGCGACCGAGCGCCGGGATTGGGCCATGGAGAATGGCGGCAGATTATCTTGCAGCTGCGAAAGGTCTTGGGCGAGCTCGGGTCCGATCACGTCGGGGCGCGTGGCTAGAAACTGTCCGAGCTTAATGTAGCTCGGGCCCAAGCTCGTCAGGGCGGCGGCGACGCGTGTCTCGGGGGGCACATGAGCACGAAAGGGCGCTGCAACCATGCGGATCGGCGCGGTGAGCGCGCGCGCCAGGCGAAGCGCCCAGGGGACGCTTGCCCCTTGCGGCACGAAGCGCACGCCGTGCTGGGCGAGGACGACCCCGGCCCGTGCGAGGCGCAGACTGTTGGTAAGCGCTCCGGCCATGCGTGCGGGCGTGCCTCGTCGTTGGATTTTACAAATCGGACTGGCGGCAGATTGCGCGGAAGTGAGAGTGGGTCAAGTACCTCATGCAGCGAGCGTTTCCGTGGACCAGAAAGGGGCGGTGACCCGCACAGCGCCTCTGCGATGCGCACGCGAATGACGCCTGTGTACCTCGCTGCGCACATCGAGCGCTGCGGGCGCACCTCCACTTGCACCCAGCACGCGACCGGCGCAGCTCGGTCCAGGATCCTAGTCGAAACAGGATGAGAAATACTACGTTCAATATCGGCTGCGAAAAAACAGCTTCGTAGAAAATGTTGTTTCGTCTCAGAAACGCGTCGGCAAGGAGAAGCATTTTTTTAGCTTATTTCAGTGGAACATTTGGACTATTGAGCCTGGCCGTGGTGGCTGGCTCTGTGGAAGGCCGCCGATTCCCTTTACAGTTGCTGTGCAGCACGGCGCCCGTGCTGCTGACGGCGGGGAGGGGAGGGCCTCGCGACCCTCGACGGAGGCACTTGCTGTGCCGGCAAGCATACTGATCGTCGACGATCATCCTCTTTTTGTAGAAGCGCTGAAGCTTGTGATCGAGAACGCTTTTCCCGATGTCCGCGTATCCGAGGCGGCCTCCATCGATTCGGCGCGGAAAGCGATCGACGAGCTGGGGGCCTTGGATTTGGTCCTACTCGATCTCTCGATGCCGGGGACGCGCGGCCTCGACGGGCTCATAGAGCTCAGAACGCGCCACCCGAAGCTGCCGATCGTCGTCGTCTCGGCGCTGGAGGACTCGCGCATCATCCACGAGGTCATGACCTGCGGAGCAGCGGGCTTCATTTCGAAGTCGACGCGCGGGTCCGAGCTGGGACGCGCCATACAGGACGTCATGTCCGGGTCGGTGGTCTTGCCGAAAGGGTATCAGCCGCCGCAAGACGATGTGGCGCCGTCCGGCACCTCCGACCTGACCGCCCGCCTCGCCACGCTCACGCCGCAACAAGTGCGCGTTTTGCAGATGCTTCGCCAGGGATTGCTCAACAAGCAAATAGCCTTCGATCTCGGAGTCGGCGAGACCACGGTCAAGGCGCACGTGTCGGAGATCCTGCGCAAGCTGAAGGTCTCCTCGCGCACGCAAGCGGTCATCGAGGCCGCGAAAATTGATTTTGATGCGATCCTCGCGCAGTCCCCCGACGACGAGGCGGAGCGACGCTGATGGTTTCCCACGCGCCCACCTGTCGGCCATCAATCGATTGGCTTCCCCGCCTTCGAAACGAGGTGGAGCATCAGGGCGCGTAGCTCCGCGGGCTTGACCGGCTTCAAAAGGATCTCGCATCCCGACGTCCGGGCCTTGTCGGTGATATCCGGCGAGTGGTCCGCTGTGATGACGATGGCGGGCAGTGCGCGATCGGAGGCGGCACGCAACCTTTCGACGGCGGCGAGACCGCAGGTCCCGCCGTCGAGATGGTAGTCGACGAGCAGGATGTCGGGTTGGAAGCCCCATTTGATGAGACCTTCGATCTCGGCTATGCCGTGCAGAAGGTAAACGTCGCAGGTCCAGCGTTCGAGTAGCGCTTGCATCGCCTCGAGCACAGAGTTGTCGTTGTCGATAACCGCGACTTTGGCACCCATCAGTCCGTAGGAGCGGCCACAGGTCGCCGGCGCAGTCTGCGTGGCGCGCTGGTCGACGATCCCGGCAAGCGGCGCGCTAATGGAAAATCGCGTTCCATGACCGAGCCGTGAGCAAAGCCCCAGCGGATGACCGAGGGCCTCGGCCATGCGCTGCACGATCGAAAGCCCTAGGCCAAATCCGCCGATAGCGGGACGGTCGGTGGCAGGGCCGCGCTGGAACTCGTCGAAGATCGACTCGCGCTCGGCCGGTGGTATGCCCGGGCCGGTATCCCACACCTCGATGCGCACGTCCGAGCCGCGGCGGCGAGCCGCGATCTTGATGCCCCCCCGCTGCGTGTACTGCACGGCATTGGCCATGAGGTTCTGAAGGATGCGCCGCAGCATCAGCGGGTCCGAGAGGACGGCAAAACGGCTCCGCCGCCATGTGAGAGACAGATTTTTGACCCGCGCGAGCGGCTCGATGTCGAGCGCAAGCGAGGCGAAGAGCTCGTCCAGCGGCACCGGCCGCACGGATGGCGTAATGGCGCCGGCCTCGAGCTTCGAGATGTCGAGTATGGACTTCAAAAGTTCTTCGATGGTCGTGAGCGCGTGCTCGATTCTGTCCGCGAGCCGGCGCTGGTGTGCCGATCCGTAGGGCTCGGCAAGGGCGCTGACGGACAGGCGCGCAGCATGCAGAGGCTGCAAGAGATCATGCCCGACGGCGGTGAAAAAGCGCGTCTTGAACCGGTTGGCGCGCTCGGAAGCATCCCGTGCCGTCATCAGCTCGTCGTTGGTGCGCTCGAGCCGCGACAGCGCGTTTTTCAGCTCATCCGTCCTGACCCGCACCTGGCCTTCGAGCGTTATCGCCGTCTGGAACAGCGAGTAGGCATTTGCCTGCTGGTCCATCGATTTCTCGACGCGCTGCATGAGCGCGGCATTGATCTTTTTCAGTTTGGCGACCTGCCGCTCGAGATCGTCGTCCGTCGATGAGCCCTGATGCTGCTTATCGAGCAAATAGTCCATCGTCAGGTCCCCGTCGTGCGCTGACCGAAAGCGATGCCGGTCAAGGTCTGGTTCAGGTGCATCGCGTTGAACTGCTCGCCGTAGGTGTGGAAACCGGCCACCGAGTATTGTCTGTAAAGCTCGTCCATCTGAAGGCGGATCTGACGCGTTTCTGCATCGAGGCGGCGGAGCATGCAGTCAAAACCGACGACGAGGTCGATGCCGCCGAGCTTGGCATCGAGCTCCTTGAGCGCGCTGGATGTGGATTGCAGCATATCCTGCGGTCGGGCGACCGTGAAGACGAGCCCTTCGTCGATGGCGCAGAAGAAGGACAGGCTGCCGTCAGGGTTCATGTTGCGAATGGAGCGGCAGTAGTAGTCGCCGCCTACCTTCACCACCAGTGGATAGGAGGCGAAGCTGAAAGGCCCCAGATCGTCGGTTAAGAGCCCGATTGCGGAGGCGTATTCCCGCGCCGCTGGCTCAGCGTTGAGCTCGTGGACGATGCGGTTCTCCGTATCGGCGGCGGTAACGACGAGCTTGATCTGAGTGGGCTCGAAATTCTGCGTCTTGAACACGCGGAACGGATAGGCGCTTTCGATCATCATTAGGATCGCCGCGCGGTCCGCGACGCGGCCGTTGTGAATGAGCGTCGTGCGATTGAACGCCAGTCCGTCTCCAGCCGAGCCGCCGATGAGCGGAATGTCGTCGAGCGTCCAATGGATCGCTGCGACGATGGTCTCCTCCACGTTCGAAAGCCCATCCACCAGCAGCAGCGCGAATATGTTGGCCTTTTGAAGCGGATCCGATTGGGCGCAGACCTGCGTTTTCAGCCGGCGCGCAACCTCCGTGGCCCGCTCCACACCGAAACGGTCGATGTCTGGAATGAGGTCGCTGTGGACCCGGAACCCTTCGCGGGGAAAGGCGATGAGCAGCACGCCGCCTTGCATCATACCGGCAGGCCCGATCTCGCCTGCTGTCGAGCAACCGGAGATCGGCACGCCGGGGAAGGCTTCGGCCAGCGCATCGACGAGCACGGTTGCGTCGTGCTCGATCGCGAAAAATGCGATGATGTGTTGAAAGTCGGCACTGCCGAGGCGGCTTTTGAGCTCGCCGACGGCGTCTCGCGTCGACGCCAGCGCACTCGCGGCAACTCGAATGCCGCAAGCGCTGGTCGACGCAGGAGCACGGGACAAGATTGCTTCCTCCACTTCGAGGCATTTGCGCTGGCAGAGCGGGCGCAGGCCTTCTTCTCTATCGAATGAAAGCTGCCACAGGCGGCAATCTGCGGCAATTCTTCAATCTCTGCCAGCGAGCAAAGAGAGCAGCGCAGGCGCGGCTCGCCGATTTTGAACTCAAGAGCGGATGTTCAGCCTGAAAGCAGAGGATCATTTGGCAAGAGTGTCCTGGAGAAACGCACGCCCGCCGCGGATCCGTCGCACCAGGCGACCACCCCCGTGAAGCGGCGTCCGCTCGGCAGCTCGATAAGGACGAGGCTCTTGGGAACGAGTTGCGGGACCCGCTCGAGGCCGAAGCCGCCGGGCGACACGTCCCTGACGAAGCCTTCGGATGTCGTGCGATTGTGCGTGATGATGCAAGGCTGGCAAATCGAACGGCGCGCCGTTCGACGACGTTGCGGAAGGTCGGGAATGGAGATCTGGCCGTCCGCATCCACGCAAGGCGAGCCGCCGGTGGCCGCGTCCTGCAGCAGCTCTATCAGAACCTTGGAATTGCTCGTGTATTGGGACGGGAGCCGTCCGAGGTGACCGTGCAGCTGTCGCGCCCCGACCAGGGCGTCTTCGCAAGCGCGCCGCCATGAATTGCTTAGCGGGAGCAGGTGCAGAGCCGATGCGCGCTCCGCGCCAATGTGGTTTGCATCGGCGAAATATTGGTCGAGTGCGATGCGCGCAGGCGCCAGGTCGTCGAAAAACTCGCTGATGACGTGTATCGTGTCCTCGTCGAGGTCCGTCTCGAGCATGCCGTTTCTCAGCACCGAGATCAGAGCCGGCTCGTGTGGAACGTAGGGCCTGAGTGCGGCCTCGCTCCGGTCCGTGTCGTGGCGCTTGAAGGCGTTGACGGCGCTGGCGATGGTGGCCGTGAGCAGCGCTGCAGAGTGCATCTCGCAAACGAGCGCCTCGAGGACGGGCATGCTCGAGTCGGACAATTCGGTCGGCGCCGGCTCGTCCTGCACCGCCGGCATCGCACTTTCACCATAGAATCTTGCGCGGTTGGACTTGCGAAACGGTTGCACAGGGTGGCTCTGGTCGCTGTTCAGCAATGGAGCAGCCTACCAAGCCAAGCGCTAACGGTCGGTTAGCCGTCTCGTTAGAGATGCAGGGTATCGGGTAACCGCGAGGGCGGCGCTGGGCAGGGCTTGGCGGGCCATCTGAAGTCGCCCGGCACCGGCAGA
Source organism: uncultured Hyphomicrobium sp. (assembly GCA_964443205.1). Lineage (GTDB taxonomy): Bacteria > Pseudomonadota > Alphaproteobacteria > Rhizobiales > Hyphomicrobiaceae > Hyphomicrobium_A. The sequence goes on from CAYUBZ010000042.1 coordinate 6,189, forward strand.
GGAGGAAGCGGAGCGCCCGAAAAATGGACGCCACCGAGGTTTCCGGTCCGTTCCCGAAGGGTGTCCCGGGGGAACGGTCGAACCCCCGTCAGCGGGTCAAAATGATGAAGTCGGTGTCGTCGTCCATCTCATAACTGCGCCCGTGGTCAGAAACGATTAAGGATGCTCCCGTCCACAAGAGCTCGGAAATGCGCTTGCGCGCTTCCGTCGGCAGCTCGATCCGATCCAGCGCTCCCGCCGCCGTCTCGGGGCCCGAAGAGTCGGTTTTGGGGACCGGCAGCTCGGGCTCGTTCTTCGACTGCTTGCGGCTGCTGCGGTTCTCGCCTGAAGCGGGCTCCGGCGGAACCGAGATCGCCGACCAGCGCATGGCGGAGCCATCCGGCTCGGCCGCGACGGCAATATAGACGTGGGTGCCGAGCGGACGGTCGGGATCGCGAATGGTCACGGGCGCCTCGTAGACCTCTTTCCAGTCCTGGCGGATGAAGATGCGCCCTTCCTTCTTGCTGACGAATACCGAGACGGGCTCCAGCCTGCGGTCTGCTTCCTTAAAGGTCTCGGCCGCCGCTTTGCTGTCGGCGACGGCAGCCTTCCAGACTTGCACAGCGGCGAAAGCTGCCGGCGTCTTGACGGCTTCACGGTTGCGCGCCTCCTCGAGTGCTGCACGCGCCCTGAGGAGCTCGGACCGAGCGGCCGTCCTGGCGGTGGCCGCGCTTTCGGCATTCTTCTGCGCAGCGGCGAGGGCCTTCTCTGCATCGGCGGCGGCTTTCTCCGCGGCGGCGGCGGTCTTCTCTGCGTCGGCGGTAACATTCTCGACCTTGGCGGTCGTCTCCGCATCGGCATCGCTGGCGACAGGTAGAGGTACCGCTTGCGCGGCGAGCTCGGCGGCCTTCCCTTTGGCGGCCTCAAGGTCGGCCTTCGCGGCGCGGAGCTCGGCGTTGGCCTTGCTCAGATCCGCCTCGGCCGTGCTCAGCCCGGCCTCGGCGTTGCGCATGTCATTCTCGCCCGTGCGCACATCGGCCTCGGCTTGGCGCGCCTCGGCGCCGGCTGCCTGGGCGGCCTCGAGCGCGTCCTTTGCGGCCGCGTCGGCTGCGGCCTTGTCGGCCTTGGCGCGCTCTTTGAGCGCCGCGGCGTAGGCGATCGGATTGAGAGCTTTCGGCGGCGCTGTTGCGTCCATTCCGGTCTCGCCTGAAACCGCGGTCGTCGTCACGGGGACGCTCGACGGCGTGCCCATGCTCACAAGCTCGACGGGCGCATCCGCCGCGCGCGAAGCTTGCTGGCGGCTGAGCAGCGTCTCAGGAGCGGGCTGCATCTTCGGCAGGGGCAGAAAGTCGTGCGAGATATCGAACGGGACTGTATCCTTGCGAGCCACGACCACGCGCGCGCCCATCTCCGTCATTTTCCAAAGCTTTGGCGCGAACGAGTAAGGGAGTCGGATGCAGCCGTGAGAGGCAGGACGGCCCGTCACGTAGCCGGCGTGCATGGCGACTCCCGACCAGGTGATGCGCTGCATCCAGGGCATCGGTGCGCCGCCATAGAGGTTCGAGTAATGGTAGCGTTCCTTGCCGATGACGCTGAACACGCCGGCCGGAGTCGCGCGGCCCCGAACGCCCGTTGAGACCGGCGAGCGCGCGATGCGGCCGTCGGCATCGTAGACGTTGATGTGCTGATCGCCGAGCGAGATGACGACGTAAACGGGTCCGGACGGCGCTTTCTCCTCGGGCTTATCTTGCTTTTTTTCGGCTGTCTTGTGCTCCCTTGACGGCGCGCGCCGGCGCCGCACCACGCGCCGCTTCGGGCGCTTGTGGGTTTGGTACCCGAAGTTCCCAAATCCCTGTTGGGCGGCTGCTGGCTGAGCGGCGCCAATGAGGCCTGCCGCAACAATGCCGGCCGCAATCAAGATGGCGGTGCACGCCACAATGCGGCGCGCAAATGCTGCTCGATGAGGGTGTCCGTGCACGGCGCTCTCGCTCCGAATCTTCGTGTTCCTGCAACGCTAACTTCATATAGCGTACCGATTAACATCGTGCTTGGACGAATTGGGGCCGCCGTTCACATGCCGACAAGGTGTTGCTTGCGTGTCTCCCCGGTTCACCGGTAGGGGTCATTCCCCAGCCTCACGGCGTCCGGCGCGCCTCCTCCGGGCGGGCGGCCATTGCACAAAGCTGCGCTGAGTCCCATCTCGCCTAAAGGTGCCCCCCGAGCACGTCCGGAAAGATCCGCGGCCGCTTTCTATGGCAGGGTCGCGCCTGCCCGCCCATGCAGTGAATAAGCAACCAAGAATGATCTATGAGCGCACCTGATCGCCGTCCTGTTGCAACGACAATCGCCGCCGGCCTGTCGCGTCACAACCTGTCGCAGGTGGAGTTCATCGCGCTCATCGCCCTGATGATGGCGCTGACCGCCCTTTCCATCGACATCATGCTGCCGGCGCTACCGGCGATCGGCGCTGCCTTGGGGGTCGCCGATCCCAATGACCGGCAAACCATCATCATCAGCTACGTGCTGGGGTTCTCGGTGGGGCAGCTCGCCTATGGGCGGCTCTCGGACCGCTACGGCCGCAAGCCCGTGCTGATGCTCGGGCTCGCGGTATTCGTCGGCGGATCGCTGGTGGCGTCGCTCTCGTCGAGCTTCGTTCTCCTGCTCGCCGCACGCACCGTGCAGGGCCTCGGTGCCGCGGCACCCCGCGTTATCGCCATCGCCATCGTGCGCGACCTTTACACCGGCCGGCAGATGGCCCGCGTCATGTCGTTCGCCATGATGGTATTCATCCTCATTCCCGTACTGGCGCCGTCAGTCGGCCAGGGGTTGCTCACGCTGGGTACGTGGCGGTGGACGTTCGACACGCTGTTCCTGGTGGGCCTCATCGTTGCGGCCTGGACCGCATTCCGTCTCCCCGAGACGAAGGACGACGGCGGGGGCGGTGCACCTTTGAGCCTAGGAACTTCGCTCAAGCTGGCGCTCGAGACGCCGCAGACGCTCGGTTATGCGATTGGGGCCGGGTTCATCTTCGGCTGCTTGATGAGCTACGTCAGCAGCGCCCAGCAGGTGTTCGTCGACGTGTTCCATCTGGGCGCGGATTTCCCCATTGCTTTCGGGGCCATTGCCTCGCTGATGGCGCTCGCAGCCCTGACCAATGCGAACCTCGTCGAGCGTATCGGCATGCGCCGCGTCTCGCACACGGCATTGACGGGCTTTGTTGCGGTTTCTGTCGGCCTTGCCGGCGCGGCGGCCTTGGGCTTTGCCACGCTGCCGCTGTTTGCAGCGCTGATGGGCGCCCTGTTCTTTCTGTTCGGGTTGATCGTGCCGAACTTCAACGCGCTGGCGATGGAGCCGCAGGGGCACAACGCCGGCATGGCCTCCTCGCTCATCGGTTTCGCGACGACAGGCGCCGGCGCGGTGTTCGGCGGCATCGTCGGTCATCTGTTCAACGGCACCGTGCTGCCGCTGGCGCTGGGCTTCTCGTGTTTGAGCGCACTGTCCTTCGCCACCGTGCTCTGCGTGGAGGGTCCCAAAGGTCTCTACCGTCCCACGCGGTGATCCGTTGCGCCTGAGTGTTTGGCTGCCTATTGTGACGTCAGGGGAAAGGGGCATCGGCACCAGCGACGAAGCCATTTCCGTCTTGCGTACGTTATTGGCTTCGGGCCGTGTCGAGCCTAGGCAAGGTCTGCCAGCCGCAGCCAAAGAAAGGCAGATCCCCAATGGCATTCCCGCGCTTTGCTTTATTTTTGCTCGCGCTTGCTACGGTCGTCGCGTCATCGCAGCTGTCGCACGTCGCGGCCGCCGCCGACCGCATGGAGTGGAGCTTCACCGAGTTCAACGACCCCGACAACAAGGGGCGTCTGACGGCGCGGTTGAGCTATAGCGTTCCTGAAACCGACAACATCCAGGTGAGCGGTGTCTGCGACGGCACGCCGAGCACCGGTGCAAAGTACTCCAGCGTCACGTTCGGCGCCGACACCGGAAAGCTGCAAGAGGGCTCGCAAGTCGATCTGCACTTCACCGGCGGCGGCTTCGACCACGTCATGAAAGGCGCGGTCTATGGCACGCAAGCCGAGGTCGGTGTCGCAGGCGTTCATCTGGACATTGAGCACAACGATCCGCTGTGGCAGGCGCTTCAGGAGAAGGATCAGCTGGACTATCTCGTTCCCGGATACCGGGCGAGCACGCTCGATCTCACGCGCGGGAAAGAGAAGATCAAGTCCTTCATCGAGGCATGCCGCGCCTACGCCAAAGCCATTCTGGGCGATGACTATGATGGCGCGAGCAAGCAACAAGCGGCCGGCGGCAATGACTCCGAGAAGGAGGCCTTCGAGAGCGCCAAGGAGCTCGGCACCGTCGAGGCTTGGGACGCCTTTCTCGCGAACTACCCTTCGGGGTTCCACGCAGATCTCGCCCGCGCCTACATCAAGAAGCTGGGTGCAAGTTCGGCGGCGTCGGACACTGGTGTGACGGGCCTCAACGTGACCTACGTCGAGTACCCAACGGGGGCGTTCATAAAAAACGGGCCGAAGACCTGGGTCGAGCAGAAGAAGGCCGGCGGCGACGCGCTGCGTTTTGATGAGACATTTCGATCGGAGCAAGAGGTCAAGCTTTTCGACAAGCGCCGCAAGGTGCACATCTCCCTGAACATTGCGGGAGGTTCGATTTTGTATGCGCCCGACGGCTCTGCGCTCACGAAGCTCTACGACATCGTATCGACGCGCGGCAGCGATGCACCGCCTCCTGCGGCCCCGCCGCCGCCAGCCAATGCGCAAGCGCTGGGTCCCGTCCTCTCGTCCATCTCCAAGGCGCCGGACCCAAAGACGCTCGCCGAAATTCCCTATCCCGCACAACGCTCCTGCAGCGAGCGCGCCAACCTGCGTTCGGAAAGATCTGACACGCCGGCCAAGATCACGTTCGTGCACTATTCGGGTCCGCGCCGCGACGTCCATTGGCTCGACTATTCCGGCCAGGCGCGCAACATGATCACCGTCAAGCCGGGCCAGCAGACCACGGCCGACACCTTCCTCACGCATCCCTGGATGATCACCGATGCCTCCGGCAACTGCATCGAGATCGTGCTGCCGCGCCCGGTTCCCTCGGTCGTGCGCTTCGGGACGCCGAGCCAGCCGGCCAAATCCAGCTCGAGCGCGAAGAAGTGCCGCCGCGGCTTCCTCAGGATCGAGGGCAAGTGCATCAGGAAGCGGGATGCGGCGAGCTATTGCGGTCCCGGTTATCGGCTGCAGGGCGACAAATGCGTGCAGGGCTATCAGGCGCCGAAGCCGCAAGCGCAGCGTCCCTCCTGGCAGATCGAGGCCATCAAGAAGGGATGCAAGCCGGGTCTCGCCTGGAACCCGCAAGAGGGCTGTCACGAGAACGACTGACGGCCGGGCGCCGTACTAGCCGGCGTTTCGGGCGGTCCGGGGATCGGCTCGAGTCCCCCATCGGGGCCGGGATTTCATCGTTTGCAGACAGTTAATGTTCTGGTGGTCTGTTCCCTAGGGAACGGCGCCGGGGTCGCCGGCGTTATAAAGTGCCAATAATCGCGTTGGGCGTTGGAACCAAAGCAGAATTTGACTTGATTGTGGCAACCCCAATGCCCACCTGGATGCCCTGAGCACCTGTCGTAAGTGAGTATGCGTGATGCTAGCAGTTCCCCATCCTGAGATACGCGAGACGCCCCCTCCGGCGGATCGGTGGAAGGAGCGCGCCACGTCCGGTGCCGGTCCGGCCCGGGTCCTCGCGAGCGGGGAGGTTCTGTTCCAGGCGGGCGACACCCGCGCGCAACTTTACCGCGTCGAGCACGGCGCGTTGTGTCACTACGCGCGCTGGGACGACGGGCGTCGCGAGATTATCGAGTTCGCGTTTCCCGGCGACATCATCGGCTTCGGCCACCTCGAGGCGCACATAAGCACGGCACAGGCGATGGTAGGCACCGTGGTCAGAACAGTTTCGGCCCAGGAGTTCGAGCATGCGCTCGACACCGATGGACACCTCGCTGCGCGCCTATCGGCGGCAGCCGACAGGGACTTCGACTTCTTGCGCGCCAAAGCCGTCAAGAGCGGCGAGGGCAAGCCGGTCGAACGGCTTGCGTCGTTCCTCACCGCCTTGTCGCACCTCGGCGCGGATGAAGGCCGTGATCCGACGGTGGTCACCGACGAGATTCCTTCAGGCGTCGTCGCCGAGCGGCTGGACATGACCATCGACGGCCTAGTGCAGGCTCTGCGAGAGCTGGAGCGGCGCGGCATGGTGCGCTCGACTGCGGACGGACTACGGATTGCCGACCTTTGCGCACTGGAGGACCTCGCGCGCGCCGCTTGAAGCCGGCCGATTCTGACTGTGATCGACGCGTTCACGCAGCGATGCGCGACGTGCAACGCGGGCGCAGGCCTTGTCTACGTGGTCGCGGTCAACTACTATCAATCAACTGCCCAAAAGCAGCCTTTTAGGGCTTCGCCAAGCAATATTCTGTGCGCGCCGCGACGCGTCGGGATAGGCCGACGTTGCATGCGCATCGGCGATGTAGGCAGAGAACAA